>NZ_LKET01000021.1:0-300000 GCF_001317355.1 Oxobacter pfennigii | reverse complement strand
GAAGGTTTGGCCTACAGTTCTGGCAGCCCCTAATATTCCCGAAGCAACTCCGTAATATCTCTTTTCCACAGAGCTCATTACCGCATTTGTATTTGGTGATGAAAAAAGGGCAAATCCAAAGCCTAAGGTTAATAAACCCGCAACTATATATATAACGGAAGTACCTTGGGATAAAAATATAAAGAATGCCAGCCCGGCTGCGGTTATAGCCATGCCTATGGACGCAACCTTTTGAGGTTCTATCCTGTCGGATATTCTTCCGGCAACAGGAGAGAACAGGGCCATTACAACAGGCTGTGCCATAAGGATTAAGCCTGCCTGAGTGGGGTCCAATACCTTTATATATTGAAGGTAAAGGCTCAAGAGATAGCTCAAGGCAGAAGTAGCGCTGTAATTAATCAATGCTGCCAACGAAGAAAAGGTTAATATTCTGTTTTCTTTGAGCAAGTTCATATCCATTATGGGGTGTTCAACCTTAGTTTCAAAATTATAAAATACTATAAGTGCAATAAAGCCTATAACCATAAGAATAATACCTGATAATGACCTTATAAGTGAAAAACCGCACACAATACCAAACAGCGCTATACCATAAATAGCCGCACCCTTGTAATCGAAGCTCTCATCCGTTGCTTCTGCCCATTCCTGCTTTAAATTTAAAAGCAGCACAACAACAATTATCAGTAAAACCACAGTGATTATAAAAATACTTCTCCAGCCCAAATACTCCGTCAGTAATCCTCCCAAAAAAGGTCCTGTAGATAAACCGGCATAAGTCATTGCAACATTTAAGCCTAAAACCTTGCCTCTTTCTCCCGGCGGGTATACGGAAGTCAATATAGAAACAACGGTCACCGATACGGTAGCCCCGCTTATGCCCTGCAGCACCCTGGCTATAATAAGCATTGCAGAATTAAAGGTAAGCCCGCATAACGCCGATGAAATGCTGAGTCCAATCATACCCCATAAAAGAAGCTTTTTTCTGCCAAGTATATCTGCCAGCCTCCCGAAGGGAAATACAAATATTGCCGTTGCCAGGGAATAAGACAGTGAAATCCAGCTTAAGGCAACTGTACTCATGGATAATTCTTTGCTGATGGAAGGTAATGCTACGTTTACACTTGACATCATGAAAGGTACGACAAATGCTCCAAGAGTTGCGATAAATAATACGATTTTTTTGTTTTGATCATTGTTCAACTTAAATTCCCTCCATTCTATAGTTTGCAATGAAAATATTAAGGGGAAAAAGCCTTCAAAACCCAGTCACCTTTGATAGTTTGGGATACAAAGAGAAGACTTTCTCCGCCTTTAAATGCAAATTACTTAAAACTTTATTATAAATTTATTTAGCGGGGTACTTTAAAGTAGGAACATTCACCGAAATAACTGTTGAATTTGGGGTGGCTTCCCAGTTCAACAAAGCCTACAAATTCAGCTATTTCTCCGGCCTTTAAGAATTCTCCGGCTGAAAGCAAGGCAATTCTTGATCCTGTTCCGGCAGCATTGCCCACCATTTTTATTTTACTCTCCAATTCCATAGGAATCAATCCTATAACGCATGCGCTGTGGGGTGTCAAATAATTTCCAAAGGCTCCGGCCAATAATACCTCTTTAATTTCATCCACCTGTATATTAAGAACCTCCATAAGTACCTTTACCCCAGTTGCCATGGCGCCCTTTGCCAGCTGAAGCTCACGTATATCGCTTTGTGTAACCATTACTGCCTTGCCGCTGCCTGTTTTATTTTTATCGGCAAGTAAAAATGCCGCCTGGCCTTCATGCTCTGTTATATTATCCTTGAATTTAAGAGCTTCAGGATTGGTTAATTTATCAGGGCTTAGAATTCTTCCTCTCTTATCTACAATTCCAAGCTCGATAAGCCCTGCCACCACATCCAAAAGCGCTGAACCGCATATGCCTATGGGCTTAACATCGCCTATGACAGTATATTCTAATTTATCTTTAAAATATACATGGTCTATGGCACCGGCTGCACCTCTCATACCGCTGCTTATCTGAGCACCCTCAAAGGCAGGGCCTGCTGCTGCAGAGCATGCAAACATTTTTTCTTTTGACCCTAAGGCAATTTCTCCGTTGGTACCGATATCTATAGCAAGTTTAACTACATCGCTTTTATACATTTCCGTAGATAGAATAACTGCCGATGTATCCGCTCCTACAAAACCTGCTATGTTTGGAAGAACAAAAATTTTTCCGCCGGTATTTATATCAATTCCAAGTTCTTTTGCATCTATAGCCAAGGGCTCGCTTACAGATGATACATAAGGGGATATTCCTATATTTTTAGGGCTTGTTCCTATAAATAAATGATGCATTGTGGTATTTGCGGCAATGGATACACCATATACGCTGCTTCTTTTTACAGAAGCTTTATCGCATGCTTCACCGATTAATTTGTTTATGGCTTCTATTACTGCATCATGTAATTTTTTTATTCCATCTTCCTCATTGTTGGCAAAATTGATGCGTGAAATTACATCGGCTCCGTATTTTGTCTGGGGATTTAAGGTGGATGCAATTGCAAGCTCCTCTCCTGTATAAAGGTCCAAAAGATATCCTACTATTGTAGTAGTTCCTATATCAAAAGCCACGCCCAGCATGGTTTTTGTGGTATCACCGGACTCTATCTCCATAATCTCATTTTCATACATTACGGCAGTAGCTTTAAAGCCTGAATGGCGCAGGGTCTCCGGAAGCTTTTGCATAACTGTAAGTGAAGCCTTCAAATCATCATGTCTGTAACCTTTCCTGCTCAAACTGTCCTTTACCCTATGAAGGTCCGACCTCTGGTCACCTAAAAGAGGCCTTTCTATCTCAATTGGCACCTTCTTTATATGGGGTTCTATTTTTACTGCCTTTTCTTCAGATGTAATTAAAATATTGTGCTCCATCTTTCTTACATTCAAAAGTTCTACAGTAATGTCATTTTGTATTTCCGTCATGCATGCTAAGCGTATGCCTTCTTCTATTTCCTTCTCATCAAGATGCTTCTCCTCTTTGGAAGTTGGCTTTTGCGCACCTTTTAAAACCTTAACCTTGCATTTTCCGCATTTGCCTATTCCGCCGCAGGGAAAATCGTAGTAAATCTTAGCCTCATCAAGAGCCTCCATTATTGTGGTTCCGCTTTGTACTGCTATTTCAACATTATTAGGCTGAAACTGCACCTTGTGACTTGCCATACCGAATTCCTCCCAACTTTTTTAATCCGTACTAATTTATAACCATGGTATAATAATAGCAATTTGGCATTTATTTGGCAACATATCAATAAGGCTGTAGAATTTCAAATACGGCCTTCGCTATGTTAAGTTCTGCAAGTTCTAAGGCCCTCTGCCTTGAAAATACAAGAATTTTTAATAACTGCCTCTCGCTCAAGCAATCAAAAATTCTAAGCATTTTCTGCGGCAGCATCGCCAAGAACTTTTAAGGAACTTCTACAATGCTCATTTCGTTACTCAAAATTCCACAGCCCATCTTTTATTTCTATATAAGAATTATTTAGTCAATTAATTAAAATTTATTCTGTTTTAACGGGACCGATTTTATTTTTCCTGTATGCATTGGTAAAATTCCTGCATAGCCTGTCACGTCCCATTAACGCATTTGTAGTTAAAAGGGATGTATATAAATCTCTGTTTATAGGGTCCATTATGGCTGAATCCATACCTGCAAACATGGCTATGGTTAAAAAGTGCTGGTTTATAACCTTTCTCAAAGGCATCCCAAAGGATATATTGCTTAAGCCCGAGGTAATTTTTATGGTTGGAAACAGTTCTTTTATTTTTGTCAGTGCCTCAACAAATTGAAGCAAGGATTTATTTTCTGCCGACATGGCCATAACCAGGGGGTCAACATGTATTCTATCGGGAGTTATGTCATATTTGGAGGCCTTTTCTACAATAATCTTTGTTATATCAACCCTGGTCTGCACATCTGACGGAATACCTCTGTTATCACAGGTTAATGCAATTACCTGCCAATCTGTTCCCTTTATAATAGGAAAAATGACTTGGGTTTTATCTCCCTCTTCTGAAATTGAGTTAATAATACCTGGTCTTTTTGCATGTTCAAAAACCTCTGCTATTATCTTTGGATTAGGACTGTCAATGCAAAGGGGCTTATCTACAACGCTTTGTATTAAATTCATAAGCCATATTAATGTTTGTGCCTCGATTTCAGGAGCAGTGCTTGCGCACACATCAATATAATCGGCACCTGCTTCTGCTTGCTTGACAGCAAGGTTTTTTATGAATTCTTCATCTTTTTCTTCAATTGCCTTTTTAACGCTGGGGATGGTGCCATTGATTTTTTCACCTATAATTATCAAATAAATCTCTCCCTTTACAGATATTTTGCTACAGCATTCATTAAAAAAATTCCATAAAATAATATTTCCTTATCAATATTACTCTCCACAATGTTTATGATATATGCAATTTTTTTGTTACATACAAAATCCAAAAACTACAGCCTCTGCGGAATTTACGCAGAGGCTGTAGTTTTCAATTATCTATAACCTTAAAAAGCTTACAGTATCTTTTCAAGGAACATCTTCGTTCTCTGTTCTTTAGGATTGGAAAAAATATTTTCAGGTATATCTTCTTCAACAATTTTTCCGCCGTCCATAAATATAACCCTGTCTGCCACCTCTTTTGCAAAGCCCATTTCATGAGTTACTACAAGCATGGTCATGCCTTCATTGGCAAGATCCTTTATAACATTTAAAACCTCTCCGACTAATTCAGGATCCAATGCCGATGTGGGCTCGTCAAAGAGCATTATGTCAGGTTTCATTGCAAGGGCACGGGCTATAGCCACCCTTTGTTTTTGTCCTCCCGACAATTTTGCCGGGTAACTGTCCATCTTATCCTCTAACCCTACTTTTTTCAAAAGGCCTTTAGCCCTTTCCATCACCTCTCCCTTTGGTTCTTTTTTAACAGTAATAGGAGCAGCCATGACATTCTCCAATGCCGTCATATGAGGAAAGAGGTTAAAATTCTGAAATACCATTCCCATTTTGGTGGTTATTTCCTTTAGAGCCTTTTTATTTTTATAGTCCAGTTTCTGATTTTCAACATAGACACTGCCTTCGTCTATTTCTTCAAGATTGTTTAAACACCTTAAAAATGTACTCTTGCCTGAGCCTGAAGGCCCGATGATGGCGACTACTTCTCCCTTTTTTACATTTACGTTTATATTTTCAAAGACTGTCAGCTGTCCGAATCTTTTAGTCAATTGCTGAGCTTCAATTATATTCATTTGACACCCCTCCTAAACATAAACTGCAAGCTTCTTCTCCAGTGCCGAAAATGCGCTGGTGAATAAAGTCGTCATAACAAGATACAATACTGCCGCACTGAAAAGCATTTCTGTATATTTGAATGTTGCTGATGAAATCTGCGTTGCCGTCCTCATGAGTTCTACCATGGCAATGGTGGATACAAGGGATGTGTCCTTTAACATTGCTATAAACTCATTTCCTACAGGAGGGAGTATGATTCTTATAGTCTGAGGGAGCACTATTTTGGTCATAGTCTGAAAATATGTGTATCCTAAGGCTTTTGACGCTTCAAACTGCCCCTTGTCAATTGCCAGGATTCCGCCTCTTATAATCTCCGCCATATAAGCCCCGCAGTTTAAACTCAATCCAACTACCGCTGCAGTAAATGGAGAAAAAGTTATTCCTAAAATAGGCAGAGCATAATAAAAGAAGAACAGCTGAAGTATTAATGGGGTGCCGCGAAAGACCCAGGTATAAAATGTCGCCAATAAATTTATTATCTTTATTTTTGATATCTTAAGCAATGCCAGTATTATGCCAAGAAATGTGCCGATAATTAATGTTACTACCGTAAGCTGTATGGTCATAATGCTGCCTTGAAGCAAAAACGGTAATTTACTAAGTATAAACTCTATATTCAAGTTTAGCCCCCCACGAAATAATTAGTACCATTGCATACCTCATTCAATTAATGCAGAATTGCTGCACTTAGCAGCAACTCTGCCAATTTATCTTCAGGCTTTACAATGGTACACGTTTTCTACTAGTTTTTATAATAATCTGAATTGAACCACTTCATAGAAATCTTTGAAAGTGTACCTTCGCTCTTTAATTCATCAATGGCTTTTTGCACAGCATCAATTAATGCTGTATCATCTTTCCTGAAACCGATACCGAATGGTTCTTCCACCATTTTTCCGGCTACAATGTACTTTTCAGGGTCTAAGGCAATGTAGTACCTTCCTACCTGGTCATCGGCTACAACAGCTTCAGTTCTTTTAGCCGACAAATCCTGCAGCGCTTCAGTTATTTTATCATATGATTTTATTTCTTTAACGCCTTCTACTGATTTTGCCGCATCTTCCCCTGTAGTACCAAGCTGAGCTCCTACAACCTTGCCTACCAAATCGTCACCTGATTTAATCGAAGTATTTTCTTTTAAAGTGATGATTACAGGACCGCCCTGAATGTATGGTTCGCTGAATCCTATTTCCAATTTCCTCTCATCAGTTATACTGAGTGAGGAAAGTATGAAGTCAAACTTTGCTGCCTGCAGTGAAGGTATTATTCCTTCCCAAGCTGTCGGAACCCATTCAACTTCCACGCCTAGCTTTTTACCCAATGCATTGCCGAAATCCACGTCAAAGCCTACAAGGGCGTTATTGTCATCCCTGTATTCCATTGGAGGATATGAATCGTCTACACCTATCATGATTTTTCCTGCTGTTTTTACCCTGTCAGGTAAAGCAGCTGCTATTGCATCGCTTTTCTTAACTGATGCAACGATATCTTCTGTCTGATTGCCTGAACCTGAATTTTGATTTGTGCATCCTGCCATAACGGCAAAGGACATTGCCACTGTAAGTAAAATCGCCAGTACCCTTTTCATAAAATTATCCATCCCTTCATTTTTATACATGGTCTATTTATCAAAAAATATAAAAACACCTAATTATAATAGGCGTTCATATACTCATAGGTATAGACCCGCACCCCCCTCGACCCATTTTTGAGATAGCGCACCACCCATGCAATGGTCAAATGCGTGGATGACAGTCCTGCATCTCTTCGATACAGTCCCAGCTGCAGACTTTGGATGTCTGAAACTTCGGCAGCGGTTCCTTTCCATATGTATCCTCGGCTTCCGGCCTCAGCATATGTACTATTAAACGCTGCTCCTCTACCTCACCTCTTTAAGGAGATGAGGTATAATTATTCTTTTTTATTTATTGAAGCATATAATTACAAAAAAGTCAATATAGCCTTTTATATTGACCTCTTTGCCCATTTTATTTTAATTTTTCAATTAATCTATATTAGAAGGTAAAATCCTTGTTTTTTCAACGTATTCTGCAGGGTTGGCACATCTATATCCCTTGGTTGGACATTGGAATTTATGGCAACATATGCTACGGCTCCCGCTGCTAATTATATATTATCATAAGTATATATATACAAAAAAATGAAAAGGCAAGGCATTTGCCTTGCCTTAAGTTCTTATTCTACATTACCAGTGGGATCTCATCTTCATGAATACTGCAGTTGCTATGCCTAAACCCAGCACACCTGCCATTATACCTACAGTACCCGGACCATGAACTGATTTCATCATTCTTCTGCGGTTCATCATAAAATCCACTCTCCTTATATTGGTGTAGAATATGACTCGTTATTATAGTTAGCCAATAACATGATAGCTATTCATTATTTTACTTTAAGTTTTATTGCCTCTCTTACTTTTTCAACGATGTTTTTTGCGGTAAGGCCGTACATTTCTAAAAGGGCAGCCGGTTTTCCCGAGCGGCCGAATTTATCTTCCACTCCTACCCTTTTTACAGGCACGGGATAGCTTTCTGCAACCACCTCAGCAACAGCGCTGCCTAAGCCTCCCAATATATTATGCTCTTCTGCCGTAACTATGGCCCCCGTTTCTTTTGCAGCTTTGATTATTATTTCCTTATCTATGGGCTTAATGGTATGAATATTTATAACGCGTAGGTCTATTCCTTCATTTTTAAGCTCTTCCTTAGCTTTCAATGCTTCATGGACCATAAGCCCTGTTGCAATCACCGCTGCGTCGTTTCCGTCTGCAAGCATTACACCCCTGCCCAGTTCAAAGTTGTATTGTGATTCATCGAATATGACGGGTACACCCAATCTTCCGAACCTTAAATAAACAGGGCCATTATGCTTTATGGCGGCTTCCACTGCTGCCCTTGCTTCTACTGCATCGGCGGGATTTATGACAACCATATTTGGTATGGTTCGCATTATTCCAATATCCTCCAAGCATTGATGGGTGGCACCGTCTTCGCCTACGGTTATGCCTGCGTGGGTGGCGCCTATTTTTACATTGAGGTTGGGATATCCTATGGAATTTCTCACCTGTTCAAATGCCCTTCCGGCGGCAAACATTGCAAAGGTGCTTGCAAATACCACTTTGCCGCAGCTTGCAATGCCTGCAGCAATGGACATCATGTTGGACTCTGCTATACCTGCATTTAAAAACCTTTCAGGAAATTTCTTTTTGAAAGTATCGGTTTTCGTTGATTTTGATAAATCGGCATCCAATACTACTATTTCATATTTATCTCCGAATTCTGCCAAAGCTTTGCCGTATGCTTCTCTTGTCGCTATATTATCTGCCATTTATTTCACCCCCAGGCTTTCAAGGTATGCATCAAGCTCTTTTATTGCCTGTTCATACTGTTCTTTATTAGGAGCAGAACCATGCCAGGAAGCCTGGTTTTCCATAAAGGATACTCCCTTGCCTTTTATAGTTGTTGCAATTATTGCTGTAGGTTTGCCTTTTACTTGTGCTGCCTTCACTGCAGCATTTTTAATTTCTTCTATATCATGGCCGTTTATCTTGATTACGTTCCATCCAAAGGCTGCGAATTTTTCATCAATGGGCATTGGTGACATGACCTCAGATACGTGTCCGTCTATCTGCAGGCCGTTGAAATCTATAAAGGCTGTAAGGTTATCAAGCTTATAGTGAGCGGCAAACATAGCTGCTTCCCACACCTGTCCTTCTTCAAGCTCTCCGTCTCCGACAATTGCATATACTCTGTAATTCTTGTCAAATATCTTGGCATTCACCGCCATACCGCATGCTGCTGAAATTCCCTGTCCTAAGGAACCGGTAGACATATCCACACCGGGAACGCACTTCATATCGGGATGGCCTTGAAGTATGCTGTCAATATGCCTGAAAGTCTTTATAAGATCCTTTGAGAAAAATCCCTTTTCTGCCAATGCCCCGTAAAGGGCGGGACTGCAATGGCCTTTTGAAAGTACAAGCCTGTCTCTGTCTTCCCACTTAGGGTTATTGGCATCTACCTTCATTAAGTCAAAGTATAAAACCGATAGTACATCTGCTATTGAAAGTGAGCCTCCGGGATGCCCGGAACTTGCACTGTATACTGCCTCGATTGAATGCTTTCTTATTTTTGTTGCGGTAATCAACAAATCTTTTATTTTACCCTGCTCCATAGTTTAATACCTCCAATAATGGACATCTTAAGTGCTGCGTCCAGCAAAGACTGTTCAATTGTATAGTTTTTCCCCAAATAATTAGATTATAGCATTTTCACTCAAAAAAGCCAAATTTTTAAGGGACGTATCAGACCGTCCCTCACTTTAAAATGTCTCGTAAACAACCGTATCCTTTATGGGTTTGCGCATAGTATCATGCCTGTCTGGTAAAGCATCTTCACCTTCCGCATATCCTATGGCAAGGATATTTACAGGCTCTATGTTATCCGGAAGATTGAATTCCTCCCTTAAAACTTCAGGGGCAAAATAGCATATCCATACAGTGCCTAATCCTAATTCCGTAGCCTCAAGCATCATATGATCGGTTACAATGCTAGCATCAATGTCTGATGTGTCTTTTTTATCATATGGCCTTTTCCATGAACTATCATGATTGGCACACACTATAACTGCCAGAGGTGCTCCATAAAGCCTTGCGCACTTATGTAATTTTTCAAGGCCCTTTTCTTCCCGGACCACTATTAATCTTTGAGGCTGGGCATTTGCCGCCGTGGGGGCAATTCTACCCGCTTCCAATATTTTTAAAAGCTTTTCCTCTTCAACCTTTTTATTTTGATACTTTCGTA
This sequence comes from Oxobacter pfennigii, assembly GCF_001317355.1. Classification (NCBI taxonomy): domain Bacteria; kingdom Bacillati; phylum Bacillota; class Clostridia; order Eubacteriales; family Clostridiaceae; genus Oxobacter; species Oxobacter pfennigii. The sequence continues at coordinate 289,851 of NZ_LKET01000021.1, read as the reverse complement.
CAGAATAACGCTTTTTAGCTAAATCAAGAAATTCCACTTACTTCACCCATACATCCTCTCCTTGTATTAATTCAGCAATACGCTGGTTTGCATTATTGTTATATATTCCTCCGTGATAGCAGATTACAGTTTGTATATCATAATCCGATAGCTTTTTAAGGGAATTCAAGGCCTTTTCCATATCATAAGTGTATATAGGATTAGGACCGTATAATTTGCCGTCCACAACATTTAATGCATCTCCCGTAACCAAAGCTTTATATTTCTTTAAGTAAAGGCAGATATGACCCGGAGTATGACCGGGTGTATGTATTACCTTTATCCCTCCGCAAATGATAAATTCCTGACCATCGTAAACTTCGCAGTCGATCTTTCCTTTGATGTAATACATAGCTCTTTCTTTTTCACGCTCTTCCTCAGGAAGGACATTAATTTCGGCTTCTATTTGTGCTATGCGCTGAAGCGTCATTTTTATGGGCATTTTATCTCCCTCAATATATGGTCTTTCCTCTCCATGAGACATGGTTTCAACTTTCCCGCCAAGCTCATCTTTTATATCTTTAAGGCTTCCTATGTGGTCTCCGTCCTGATGAGTTATAAATATTTTACTAAGCCTGCCAAAGGATACGCCTGTCTTTTCAATCAAATCTTTTATGTCCTTCAATTGTCCGGGCAATCCCGCATCAAACAATACTGCAGTATCTTCATCCCATAAAAGGGTAAGATTAAAAAAATTAGGAGCATCCTCATGGGGTGCTTTAAGCTGCAGCATTTCCAAACCATCAGCTATTTTCATTTTCTCCAAAGCCTTTATATGGCCCCGGTTCACCTCCTCATTTTACAGGTTGGCCTCTATGAATTATTACATTATTATAGCATAAATACCGTTAATTGTAATTAAATACCATTAACCCTCACCTTTTAATCTCTACGTCCACATTAAAATTTGGAAGCAAAAAGCCGTCATTATTTTCAATGGTAATTTCCGCTCTGACAAAGGTCTGTCCATTTTCCCTGGTTGCCATATCGGCAATTTTGTACACTTCTCCATTATAGACCTTGGAACTGTCAGCCACAGGATGAATTATGACCTTTGCTCCCGGCTTTACATCTTTTATAAATTCTTCAGCAATATTTACGTCGATAAAAAGGCCGTCCAGATCCATAATACTTAAAAGTTTTTTATCGGTGCTTATAATATCACCGGATTTGTAACCTATTTCATAAACAAGTCCATTTTGAAGCTCCGATATAATATTATTCTGTATTATATAATTCCTGTTTAATTTCTCACGTAATGATTTTAAATTATACTCTAGAGATGCAAGCTTCTCCTTTTGTATTTTTACCTTCTCAGCTTCTTCCTGCTTATTATGCTGTATTTTATCCATGGCATATTTTATATCTTCCATATTTTTTCTTTTGGAATCCAGTCCCTTTTTCTGCTCATCCAGTTGTTGTTTTGGTATGTATCCTGAATTGTACAGCTTTTGCTGGGCATCAAATTCCTCCTGTGCACTGGCATAAAGTTCTTCAGCGTATTTCAGGTCGTTTTGAAGCTTTTGGATATCGGGATTGTCTCCCCCCATTTTATTAACTTTATCCTGAAGGCTCTGAAGCTCCATCTGTGACACTTTAAGCTCCTGCTCAATTTGGATAACTTGAAAATTATAATCTGTAAAATCAAGTGTAATTAAAACATCTTCTTTTTTTACCCTTTGGCCCTCTTCTACATTCACCTTCTCTACCGATGATGGAAAGTCAATTATAATGTTTTTTATATTCTTTGACTTGACAGTACCCGATGCATCTACAAATGCATTTTCCTTTTTTATATCTTCAGCCGGCGCATTTGTCTGCTTGGTCTCTTCTGCGCAGGAGCTCATCAGAGCAGCAGTTATCGCTAATATTATCAGAATCATTTTTTTCATTTATCCCACACCTTCCCATCCTTCACATAAATAATCCTCTGTCCGTATTGGGCCGCTTCACTTGAATGAGTAACCTGTACTATAGTTTTGGACTTTTCTTCATTTATTCTTTTTAAAAGCTTCATAACTTCTGTACCGGTATTTGAGTCAAGATTTCCTATAGGCTCATCTGCAAGGATAATATCCGGTTCATTTATCAAAGCCCTTGCTATAGCAACCCTTTGCTGCTGTCCCCCCGACAGTTCCCTTGGCGTATGATGGCTTCTGTCTGAAAGCTCAACTATGTCAAGGATCTCCTTAAGTCTGCTTTTATAGTCTTTAATTTTTTTCCCGTCAAGCAGCAGGGGCAGCATTACATTATCTTCTACATTAAGATTGGGGATAAGATTATAAAACTGAAATACAAACCCTATTTCTCTTCTTCTCATTATACTTTCCTCGCTGTCCTGCATAGCCGAAAGCTCCCTTCCCTTTACCCTGATGCTCCCTGATGTCGGTTTATCAAGGCCTCCTACAAGATAGAGAAGCGTACTCTTTCCGGAACCTGAAGGGCCCATAATTGAGACAAATTCTCCTTTTTTTATGTTCATATTGATATTTTTTAAGACATCCACGTCCAAACTTCCAAACCTGTAGGTTTTACATACATTTACCGCTTCAATAACTGCTTCCACTTTTTCACTCCTATTCATACTTGATGGACTCTATTATGTTTAATTTTGAAGATTTTACAGCCGGTCCTATGGATGCTATAAGCGTGATCACCATACCCGATAATAAGGAATATATAAATATACTTAAAGAGTAATGCATTGGGATGGGTGCCGCTACTTCCTTAATAACATGGGAATTAGGTACGAATAAAATCAAAAGAATGCCTGATCCTATGCCCGCTATTCCTCCTATAAGCCCTCCTGTAAGGGATTCTACAAATATCATCTTTATTATCTGCCTTCTGCTCATGCCTATGGAGCGGAGCATGGCCAGCCATCGCTTTCTTTCCATGAAGCTTATCAGAAAGTTGTTGAGTACCCCGAATATTCCTACCACCATTGTCATAAAGGAAAACCCCTTTAATACTGAAAATAACTGCTGGTTGCTTTCCTGATTTCTTCTTTCAGATTCTTTCACCGTCTGAATCCATAAAGACATTCCTTTAAACCGCTCTTTTATGGATTGTGCTACTGCATCAGGATCCTTATCGGTCTTTACAACGATTTGATTTAAATATCTCTCCCCTGTGTCCAATTTAAAATATCTCTCGGATATCAAGGCATAGCTTCCATTCATCATAAGGGAATCAAAAAATCCTGTTACTCTGTAGGTCTTCGTTCCCCCTCCAAGCTTCAAGGCAATTGTATCCCCTTCCTTAAGGTTATATTTATCCTTAAAAATATTTGTTGTTATAATATTTCTTCCCTGGTCCAAAGCTTCCAGCATTCTTTTTTTATCGCCTTCAAAAGTGAATGAATAAAATTCCGGAAATTCTCTGGCATCGGCTCCCTGAAGATACACGATCTGTTCTGACGTTCCGGCGATATTTACATTGTATATTCCAGACTCCCCATAAACATCCTCCACTCCGTCGATTGTCTCAATAATCCTTTCCGTATCCCTGTCTGCATTCTGAGTCCACATCTGTATTTCATATTGCCAGCCTCCATAGGCATTTAGTACCTCTATGGAAACGCTAAAAGACAATATATTAATCATCAGCAGGGTTGAAATGCCTATGGAAAGCAATGATATATTATTTACCATATTTTTATTGTCTTTCAAATTTTTTACTGCCAGGACACCCTCATTGCCAAAGATATAACTGTATACTTTTTCAAAAGCTTTTATAAACAGGCCGGTAATATAGGGTATTAAAATAACGGCTCCTGCCATCATGGCGGTTATACCTATGGCGTCTATTGCTACCCCGAACTTTTTTGCAGGAATAAAAGGGACAGGTATGGATATCAGCAGCAGGCCTATACCAAGTATGGGTAACCACACTGCCGGTTTGGAATGCTTTTCAACTTTGTTTAAGACGATATCTTTTACAGGAATAGATGATGTCCTGATAATAGGTATCAAAGAGCTTATAAAGGACAATATGACAGCCATAAGAAATGCCGCTACAAGCTGTGAGAGCGTATAGACAAGGGTTATCTCTTGACCTTTAAGCCATATGGGCGAAGAAAGATATGTGACAAGATACAAAATTCCAATTCCCAGGCCGCATCCCAATAAACCGCCTATTATTCCGTAAAAAACTCCCTCCAAAATAAGCATTAAACCTGTCATACCTTTAGTTGCCCCAATACTCCTGAATGTCCCTATGACAGGCAGCCTTTCCATTGTTATTACTTTAAAGGAAGTATAAATGATGAACATGCTCATTAAAAGCAGCGTCACCACCATTATCATAAATGATGAAGTAAGTCCTCCCGAACTGCTTTTTATATCCTGTTGAGTTAAAGTCTCCCTTACGACATATTGCTTGTACAATTTTGAAAGTTCATCTATCAAATTCATTTCCATTGAAGGGTCCTTAGGTTTTATATATACTGTAGTAACCGCACCCTTTGAATCATAAATACTGCTTAGAGTCTCTCTTGGAATAACCGCATTGATGTTTTGCCCCTGCTCTACAAAGTATCCTATAGTTTCCGATATTCCTGATATTAAGAATTTATGCTTTGACTCCCGAATTTCGATATCAATTGTATCCCCTGTCTTAAGGTTATATTTTTTAGCTGTTTCAATCCCTATGATGATCATTTTGCCTGTAAAAGGCTCATTTTTTAACTCTTCTCTGAGTACAACCGGATTCATAATCTGTAAATCCTCAAAGTTGATTCCCTTTAAGCTTAACCTGACTTCTTCATCTCTGTTCGGCCTGTAAATACCGATTGATTCCACTGTGCCTACGGCATAGTCCATATAGCCTGTTAATGCTTCCAGCCTGTTCATATAGAAAAATGATGAAGGTGATTTATCTCCCGGCTGAATAATAATGTCTGCCGTACCATATACGTTTTTCATCTGTTCCACAAACATTTTTTCAACGGTACCGGCGACGGCGCTGGAAGCAAAAAAAAGAGCTGAAGATATAATTATAGAAAATAAAATAAGAAAAGTCCTGAATTTTCTCTCTGCGATATTCTTAAGCATAAACTTCACGATGATGCCCACGTTATCCCTCCATTGAGGCCATTATATAGATATAACAGCAACCCCTATTCTACCATATTTACTATATTTATGTAACAGCCTGGATTACGGACGTACTTTACAAAACTCATTATAATTGACGTAATTTAATATATTTATATTCACACTATTAAGTTTGAGTTAAATTAAAGCCTGGACTTCAATAGGGAAGCCCAGGTCAGTAATCATATTTTATATTCATTATTTACTATTTAAAAAGTCCACCGCATACTGTGCATAAAGAGCAGTTCCGATTTCCAAGGCATCTTCATCCATGTTGAAATTTTCATGATGATGAGCATAACAGGTTCCTTTTTCTTCGTTCCTTATACCAACAAAAGCTATAATCCCGGGAGCCTTTTCCAAAAACAGTGAAAAATCCTCTCCTCCCGTGGTCTTTTCTGTTTCTGCCACGGCATCCCTGCTTAATATTTTTTCTACGCATGATGCTGCCAATTTTGAGCATTCAACATTATTTATGGTAGGCGCCGTACCCTCTACATACCTTAATTCTGCTTCTGCCCTGTAGCCTGCCGCAGTATTCTTAACCATACGTTCTAAAACATCTGGAATCTCTTGCCTTATTTTAGGATTGAAGCATCTTGCGGTACCTTCCAATAGCGCTTCGTTTGCAATTATATTATTCCTTGTTCCCGAATGAAAAGATCCTACACTGATGACAACAGACTCTAATGGGTTCATTTCCCTGCTGACAAGGGATTGCAGATTCATAACGCAGGCCGCTCCTGCAACTACAGCATCTATAGCCTGATGAGGCATGGATCCATGACCGCTTTTGCCTTTTATTATTATTTTAAAAAAGTCTGCAGCCGCCATTCTTGGCCCTGCTTCAACAGAGACCTTTCCCACATCAAGCCCGCTCCAGAGATGAATGGCAAATACACCGTCCACGCCGTTCAATGCCCCTTCATCAATCATCATTTTGGCACCTCTTGCTATTTCCTCTGCCGGCTGAAAAAAAAGCTTGACTGTACCTTTTATTTTATCCCTGCATTCATTCAATATTTTAGCAGTGCCCAAAAGCATTGCTATATGTCCGTCATGACCGCATGCATGCATGATGCCATCATTTTGGGATTTATATTCAACTTCATTTGCCTCGGTAATTTCAAGAGCATCCATATCCGCTCTCAACCCTATGGTTTTTCCCTCATGCATTCCCTCTATGGTTGCAATAATTCCCGTACCTGCACAGGAAACCCAGGGAATCCCCATAACATCAAGCTCACCTTTTATTCTTCCTGAAGTCCAGAATTCTTTTAAACTGGCTTCGGGATTTTTATGAAATTCTCTTCTCATATTTATTACATATTGTTTATATAGTCTTGCAAGTTCTTTAATTTCCATTTTGTTCACCCTCATCTGAAAAAATAATATTACATTAATTTTAACACAGTGTTGCCAATATTTTCTCTTATTTTAATGAAAAACCTCCCAGAAAAGGAGGCTTAACTTTACATCTGTGCCCTGAATCCACCATGGCTGCCAAAAAAATATTTCACATATAATCTATTAATGGCAAAAATTCATCAACATACCACACCTGAATATGCTAAAACTATCTAGTGAAAATCGGTTTAATTGATTTTCTTTATTGTCACATTGGTCTTAATGCCTTGAAATATTATACACCGTTTTACCGGCATTTACCCTGGATTAAGTCAATTGTTTAATAAAAACGATAGGCTGAATGGGGGATTAAAATGAAAAATAAAACGGCAGATGTTTCAGGAAATTGCGATCCGCCTTTAGGTCTTGAAAGAATAAAAATATCCGCAGCGATAATAATCCTTTTACTCCAATTACTGCTTAATTTACCCGGAACTGCATATGCAAAAAATATAGGCACAATAATCAAAGCACCTGTTTTAAACCAATTTCCTGAGCTTCCGACAGGATGTGAAGCGACATCATTGACGATGCTATTAAATTGGGCGGGGGTAAATGTAAGCAAGGAGGAAGTAGCCGGGTCACTTCCAATAGGGTGCATACCAACAGCAAAGGAAAACAGACTGTATGGAGATAACCCTCACAAAGCCTTTGTGGGCAATCCATTTACCGTAAACGGATATGGAGTATACCACGAACCCATCGCGGATATATTAAACAAGTACCTTCCGGACAGTGCTTTGGATTTGACAGGTGCATCCTTTGAGGAAATTTTAAAAGCAATAGATTCCGGAAAGCCGGTTATCGTATGGTGTACAATCGGCAATGTCTATCCTAAAATCTCGAAAACCTGGCAGGATGAACAGGGTAATATAATTATATGGAAAGTCCCGGAACATGCAGTATTGCTTGTAGGCTACGACGAATCTCATGTAATAGTTAACGACCCTTATATGGGTCAAAGGTGCAGATATCCATTATGTTCCTTTGAAGAGCACTGGGAGATGATGGGAAAACAGGCAGTGACAATAAATTAGCAATGGATGGGGCTGTTGCTTTTAAACACTGCATTGCTATGTTCGAGTTCTGCAAGTTCTAAGGCCCCCTGCCTTGAAAATACAAAAATGTTGATAACTCGCTACGCTCAAACAATCTAAAATTCTAAGTATTTTCTGCGGTAGTGTCACCAAGAACTTGTACAGAACTCTCACAATGCTTGTTACGTTGTTTAAAAGCAACAGCCCCATCTTAAATTCCTCGATACAGCGATATGAAAAATTGTCATTAAATTACAAGAATTAATATATTATCTGTTATATATTAGATTATAAGTTGCATATTATGCTGCGATTAAAACGTTAATTTAAATCCTGATTTTTATATGTAAGGAGTATTTTATGAAGATAGGAATAGGAATAGACACCGGTGGTACATATACAGACAGCGTCGTATATGATTTTGAAGAAAAGAACGTTTTATTTTCTTCAAAGGCCCTTACTACAAAAGAAGATCTATCTTTAGGCATAGGAAATGCTTTGGACGGTCTTCCCTCCGACATGCTTAAAAAAGCAGAGCTTGTATCATTGTCCACCACTTTAGCTACCAATGCCTGCGTTGAAGAAAAAGGAGGCAGGGGAAAGCTTATATTCATAGGCGGATATAAGGATGTGGTATTTCAAACAGGACAAGCATATGGCTTGCCTGATCCTAAGGAAATACTTTTTATCGATGGAGAGATAAATTTAAGCGGAAGTTTGGTAAAGGAACCCGATTGGGACGCATTTGTAAATGATTGCAGTGAATGGATTAAGGATGCCGATGCCGTCGCTATAGTCCAGCATCTTGGGGTCAGAAATTCCGAGAGCGAAAGAAAAGCTAAGAAAATTTTGACAGAGCTTTATGATATCAATACTATATGCGGCCATGAGCTCTTTTCCGATTATAACTATATTAAAAGGGGCGCCAGCGCCCTTTTAAATGCACGGCTTATTCCAGTCATTGAAGACTTTCTTAAAGCTATAAAATCCTCTCTTGAAAAAAGAAGCATAAAAGCACCTGTTGTTATTGTGCGAAGTGACGGAAGCTTAATGTCTGAAAAATTCACAACGGTTAGGCCGGTAGAAACCCTTTTATGCGGACCTGCCGCCAGCGTAATGGGAGGTATCGAGCTTACCGGAGAAAAGGATTGCCTGATAATAGACATGGGCGGTACCACAACGGATATTGCAATTGTCAAAAACGGTGTTCCTGTAAAAGCCACAGAGGGTGTAAACGTAGGAAAGTGGAGAACCTTTGTAAAGGCTGTATACATAGATACCTTTGGATTAGGAGGAGATAGCCTCATAGAATACGGAAGGAACCGCTTTATGGATTTAAAACCGGCACGTGCTGTGCCTTTATGCATAGCAGCAGACAGGTGGCCTCAGGTAACAGATAAGCTTAACGAGCTTATAAATTCAGGAAAAGTATCTGCATTTCCCTTTAATGAATTTTTCTTTTTGGTAAAGGACCTGCCCGATGAAAGTTTTTATTCTGAAACTGAAATTACCCTTTGCAATGTGCTGAAAAATGGCCCTCTTATTTTTTCCGAAGCAGCAGAAGCTGCAGGCAAAAAGCCCCACAGCCTGGATACCGAACGCCTTGAAAAAGAAGGAATCATCATGCGCTGCGGTTTGACTCCTACGGATATAATGCATATAAAAGGAGACTTTTTAAGATTTGACCGGGAAGCATCCCTTTTAGGCGCCAAATATGCAGCAGCCGTAATGGAAGTTAAGGTAGAAACCCTTTGCGATATGGTATATACAAGAGTTAAGGAAAAGCTATTTTTTAATATTGCAAGGATGCTTCTCGAGGATAACTATCCTAAGTTCAAGGAAACGGGACTTTCAGAGGATGTTAAAAACATAGTCCTTGACAGCTTCAAGGAAGCCCGGTCAGGCAAATCCACAAGCTTCTTAAATATAGGCTTCAACATCCCGGCGACCTTAATAGGCGTAGGTGCACCCATACACATATTTTTGCCCGATGTAGCCAAAGCTTTTGGCACAAAGTATATAATACCTGAAAATGCAGGCGTGGCAAATGCATTAGGAGCAATTGTAGGAAATATATCCGTCACTGCAGAAATTGAGGTAAAGCCCGAATACTCTTCAAGCGGTATTAAAGGATACATGATATTCGGAAAACACAAAAACACCTTTGTGGTAACTATAGAAGAAGCAGCACGAATAGCAGAAGAAGAGGCCAAAAAAGCCGCTTATGATGAAGCAACACTTCGCGGCGCCTCCGGAGATATCGCCGTTTCTGCCGATTTGCAAAATATAATATCCCCTGAAGACGGGCAGCCAAAGCTCATTTTAGGCACAAAAATATCCGCCACTGCTATTGGAAGGGTAATATTATAAGAAGATATGCCCGATAAAAATATGCTCCCCCTTATGGTTAGCAGCTTTATTATTTAAACTGTATGATATAAGGGGGAGCATGTTAAAATTGTTATACTTTAAATTACAAGTAATAATTATTCCTTCTGAACTTTTAATTGAAAGAATTAAATTATATTGCTCTGATAATTCATTATTGTTTAAATCATCCTCAATATCAGTTATAAGCACGATAGGGTTATTGAAGTCTTTTTCATTTTGCGGCTCATTTATATCCTTCATTACATTTGCTTTAAAATTTGTTCTTTCTGATGCAGCTTCACTTATAGTAAATTTACTTTTATTTACCACCCGAGCTTGTATTTTATCGGTTGGTTTAGCCATATTATTGTACCTTAATGCAAATGAAATTGCTAAAATACCGATGGCTAACATAGATAATACTATTTTTGTACTTTTCATAAATGTATCTACCTTCAAACTTAATTTAATGGTTATTCTGTTAAAATAATAATTTAATACTTCTATATTTATAAAGACCAGCTTATCCCAAAAAAAGTTTCACATTTTTTTAAAAATTTTTTATAAAAATATAATCTTTAGCGGGCTTTAAAATATCTTGCTCCCATCCTGTGTATTGCCTTAGTGGCAGTCATTCTTGCCATTATTCAGCTCTTTGTTTCTAACAGCCAATTTGGTATAATATGGTGGAACTGTTTGTAACAGCAAAACTAATTTCAAAAAACCATCGGATACAATTTACGGTATTTTCTGAAAGGAAATATTTATTATGATTTACAAAAAAACTGCCATATACTTATTGTTTTTAATTATGCTGTGCTTTTTATGTGGCTGCCTGCCACAGAATGGCAAAAATTTTTCATCTGCTCCGCTAAATGCTCAAAGCGGACAGGAATCACCTACACCTACACCTACACCTACACCTACACCTACACCTACACCTACACCTACAGAAAATTATATCGAAGAAGAGGCTGATGCATCAACTTTACCCCAAGAAAATAATATTATAGACCCATCCCAACTCAAACTTGATAACAGTACATTTGAAACTATCGATAATTATTTAAACAATGAAAAATTTCAGTATAGCTGGTCTGGCAATAAGTACTTTGCCATATTTACCTTTGAAGGCCCGCCCGGAACTGTCATATATTTATGGGAGGCAGGCAAAAATACGCCTGTTCCGGTAAAGGGAGCTGTTGCCTGGCCGCCGTTCTTCTGCCGTTTTTTTTGGTCTCCGGATGACAGTTATGTTATATATGACACTGGTACATCTCCTAACAGATCAGGTGATATATGCTTTATAAAAACTCCGGAAAAAATAACCTCTATATCATATGTAGGAAAACCTGTGTGGTTCTTGAATTCTAAATGGCTCGCCTTTGGAAACTGGCATTCCATGCAAACTGTTGTTGATACTTCCCTTGAAGGCACAACAGATATCGTAATCTATAATGTTGAAACAAAGGAAAGAAAGACAATTGTAAAAGGCAGCCCTGAGTTTTACTTGCTCCCTGTGAAGTGGGAAGAGGACGGCACTTTTACGTATAGCAAAAACTATTTCGGAACAAACAAAGATGAAACCCTTACCATTAAAATAATTCTTGAAAACTCTTCTATCACCTTGAATGATCAGCAGGAATGTAAACAGGTAATACACTCATATTTTAAGGCTCTGGAAAATAAGGATTATACTTCCGCTTCAAAGTTATTGACCTATGATCAGGAAGCGTATTTTAAAAGTCATCTTAAACCTGAATATTACTGGACCTTTGAATCTGCAAAATTATTGTCACTGGAAAGCTACCTTCCCCCAAATCTATCAACTGAAAACAGTAAAGATAATACTATCCCCACTGTTTACTTCAGAGCCAAAGTTGAAATAACTCCAAAAACAGGCTTGTATTCCGGTTGGGAAGAAGGTATATATTACTTTGATGTAAATATGGTAAAGGATAATGGACTATGGAAAGTAGAATGTATTTCTGACCTTCCTCAGAATAAACTTAAGGATCAGAAGATTTACTTAAAAAATGGCCTGGAATTCAAAGATTCATATGATAAAAACACATTTGCTGCCGGTGACAAGAATACCCTCAAATTTATTGATAAGGGCGGGCAGGTCCTGAAGGAGTATACCACCGATGACTTGTGTATTGTTTATAATGATGACCTCTTTATCGATATGTTCCAGTGGTCAATGGACAATAAAAACTTCTTCGGCCAAATGTTCAGCCCCTCTATGGGAGCATATTCTCTATTTAAAATCAATACAGATACATGGGACGTAGTAAAATATGATGTATCAAATCTCCCCGGCGGTTTTAACGACAGGGCTTTAAATATAGATCGTCAGCTTTATACTTACAGCAATTATCCAATGATGAACGATGCAGATTTGCTGAAGGAATTTGAAAATAAAAATATACCTGTTACATTATTTATTTACGATCTGGCTTCGAATCAGAGCAGGGAAATTGCATCATCTGTCTCAAAAGCCTTCAACCCGGTATGGATTGATGATTACACTCTTGAATATAATGATCCCGTTAGTATGGGAAGAGTATGGAATACAATAAAATAAATTTAACAGGAGGTAATGACCATTCATCACCTCCTGTTTATTAACATGGAATTCTTTAAAATGACTTCCCTTATATTGCTTTTAATAGTTCCGTAGTTCTGGCATATTTATGCCTGTCCCCCCAAATAATTTACGGCACATGCTTTATCCCAAATATGCTTCTTTTACCATTTCGTTTTGTAAAAGTTCCGCTCCAGTTCCTGTAAGGACTATGCTGCCTGTTTGCAGCACATAGCCTCTGTGGGCTATCTTTAAAGCTTTGTGGGCATTTTGCTCAACTAAAAGTATGGTTATTCCTTCGCTGTTAAGCCTTTTTATGGATTCGAATATAAGCTCAACCAAAAGAGGCGCCAGGCCCATGGAGGGTTCATCCAGCAAAAGCAAGGTAGGCTCGCTCATAAGGGCACGGCCCATAGCCAGCATCTGCTGTTCGCCTCCTGATAAGGTACCGCCTTTTTGTTTTTTCCTCTCCAGAAGTCTTGGAAACAATTCAAAAACATAATCCATGTTTTTCTTTATCTTGTTATTATCATTAAAACGGAATGCACCCATCTCAAGATTTTCTTCCACCGTCATTTTAGGAAATATCTTTCTTCCTTCTGGCACGTGGGCAATTCCGCCCTTTGCAACTATGTGGGGAGCAATACGGCTTATGGTCTGTCCGTTAAACACTATTTCTCCCTTTGCAGGCTTCAATATGGAGGAAATGGTATTAAGAGTGGTAGTTTTACCTGCTCCGTTGCTGCCTATAAGGGTGACAATTTCAGCCTCATTTACTTCAAAAGAAACATCCTTAAGAGCGTGTATTTTACCGTAAAAGGTATCCACGTTTTTTATTCCCAGTATCGGTTTACCCAAATTATTCTTCCTCCCTTCTTATGCTACTTCATCGGAATCGGCATCAGAGCCTAAATATGCCTTTATAACTTCCGGATTGTTCTTTATCTCCTCCGGAGTTCCGTCTGCAATTTTGACTCCGTAATTGATAACGGTAATTTTATCCGACAGTCCCATAACAAGCTTCATATCATGCTCGATTAATAGAATGGCATGGCCTAACTCATCTCTTAACCTTATGATGAATTGCTTCATTTCCTCTGTCTCTTTAGGATTAAGTCCGGCAGCCGGCTCATCAAGCAGCAAAAGCTTAGGCCTAACCGCAAGAGCTCGGGCAATTTCAAGGCGCCTTTGCTCACCGTAGGATAGGTTTTTGGCAAGCTCATTGTCCTTTCCTTCCAAGCCTACGTATTTTAAAAGCTCCATGGCCTTGTCATAGGCTTCCTTTTCTTCTCTTCTCATACGTTTTGTTTTAAAGGCTATATCAAAAAGATTTGACTTCATATGAAGATGCATGCCTACCAGTATATTTTCCACCGTCAGCATATCCTGAAAAAGCCTTATATTCTGGAAGGTTCGGGCAATCCCATAGGATGCCACCTTTTCAGGTGTCAAATCCTTAAGACTCTGATTATCAAAGGTGATGGTACCGCCATGGTCGTGATAATATCCGCTTATTACATTAAAAAATGTAGTCTTGCCGGCACCATTAGGGCCGATTACACTTACTATCTGTTTGTTTTCCATGGAAAAGTCTACATTATTGACAGCAGTCAGCCCGCCGAAAGTTTTAGTCAATCCCTTTACATCCAAAAATGTCATTACACATCCCCCCTATTCTACGGATAAATCCTTCTTATCGGTTTTATCTAAATTTTTAGCATACTTTTTTATGAATTCCATAGTCCTTTTAGCCGGCAGGAAGCCCTGAGGCCTGAATATACACATAACAATCAAAATCAAACCAAAGACCATTCTCTCGTATTTTGCAGGGTCTAACTGTGAAGGTACATTTAAAATACCTGCCACCGTCAAATCCCTTAAGAAGCTTGAAAGCTCCTTGAGTACGTGAAGCTGCAGCACAACTACAGCGAGAGCGCCTATAATGACACCTGAAATATTTCCCATACCTCCCATGATGACCATGGCAAGAATTCCTATGGATTCCATAAAGCCGAAACTTGAAGGGTCAATGAAGGTTTGCCTGGCAGCGAACAAAACTCCCATCATGCCTGCAAAGGCAGCTCCTATGGAAAAAGCCAGAAGCTTCATTTTAACTATAGGTATGCCCATTGTCCTTGCGGCCAGTTCATCTTCCCTTATAGCCGTCCATGCCCTTCCGATACGGGAATTATTAAGCCTATTAACAACTATAACTGTGAGTATAAACAATATTAATATAATGAAGTAAAAATGTATCGGCTTGCTCAGTGTTATATTGAATATGGCCGGAGGCTTTATGGGCGTTAAACCTTTAGGGCCGTTGGTGATATTAATGGGCTTATCCAGGTTATTAAAAATAATCCTTATTATTTCCGCAAACCCTAATGTAACTATGGCAAGATAGTCGCCTCTTAACCTTAAAACCGGCAAACCAATTAAAAATCCCACAATTCCCGATACAATCATGCCGATTATCAAAAACAGCCAGAACCAGTTTCCCGATACGGGAAATTTGAAAACAGATTCCGGAATGAAATTATTTGCCTGAGCTGTGGCAAAAATTGCATATGCATAAGCCCCTACAGCGTAAAATCCAACGTAACCAAGGTTTAACAAGCCTGCAAAGCCGACAACTATATTAAGTCCTATGGCCAATACGGCATAAATCCCAATCTGAGTCACTACGTCCAGATAATAGCTGTTGGTAACACCCACTAAAGGCATTATTACAATTAAATCCACTGCGACTATGATCATCTTAATCTTAATATTCAGCTTCTTAGACTGATGGAGTAAAAACAAGGATGCTAAGAATAATATGAAGATAATACCATTGCTGTTGAATAAATATAACAGCACCGGAGATAAGAAGATGACGGCTAGCTGCAGCAATTCTTTTTTCAAGAGTTCCTGAATTGTATTTATGATTTTTGCCATTTCCTACACCTTCTCTCCCACTGTTTTTCCCAGCAAACCGCTGGGTTTAAAAATCAATATTATAATAAGTATTGCAAATGCGAAAACATCTTTATATTCGGCTCCGATAGCCCCGTTGGTAAGTATCCCTAAGAAACCTGCACCGAAAACTTCCAAAAGCCCTAATAAAATACCACCCAGCATAGCACCTGGCAAACTTCCTATGCCTCCGAAAACCGCTGCCGTAAAGGCCTTCATTCCCAAAACAAAGCCAACATAGGGGTGTACCAGTGCATACTGCACTGAAAATAGCGTACCTGCTGCTCCCCCTAAACCTGCTCCAATCAGGAATGTAAGTGAAATTATCATATCAGTATTAATTGACATCAAAGAAGCTGTGTTCCTGTCCTGGGCAACTGCCCTCATGGCTTTTCCCAGCTTGTGTTTATTTACAAAGAGTGTAAGCCCCACCATCATAAATACGGCAATGACCATTATATATATAACCTTCTCAGGTATTTCTAGCGTTCCCGTTATTTTTATGCTTCCGCTGAAAAGCTTTGGAGTTGACAGATAAAAGGCATTTTTCCATAAGCCTTCAATAAGCCTGACAGCGTCCTGAAGGAAAAAGGAAACACCTATTGCTGATATGAATGCCACCAGCTTAGGTGCACTGCGGACAGGCTTGTAAGCAATCCTTTCTATAAAAACTCCTAAGGTTCCACTCAATATCATTGCAACCAAAAGTGCAATCATAAGTGCCAAAGGCGCCGGTATATTGGTCAGATAACCTGCGCTTTGAAGGTATAAAAGCACTTCGGTGCCTACAAATGCACCTACCATGAATATTTCACTGTGAGCAAAATTGATAAACTCCAGAATTCCGTATACCATCGTATAACCCAATGCAACTATGGCATATACGAAACCCAGGGTCAGTCCGTCTATAAACAACTGTGGTATCATCCCAGTCATTTGTTCCATAAGCAAACAACCTTTCCGTATTTGAAATTAAAATGAGCCAAGTTTAAAATCAAAATCCTTTAATTTATCACTTGGCAGATAACTCATTGAAAATCTTTCTATTAAAAGAATTGGTTTAGTTTCATATTTAAATATTTATCAGCACGTCTATTTATTTTGTGGAGAGAAGAAATATTGAATTTCTTCTCTCCGTTTTTTTATATTAATCTTTCAGGAAACCTGCTGCAGGTATCTGTTTTGCAACGGTAGGAGGATATTTAGCTTCTACAAAGTTATATACATAAATGCTGGCCTCTGTATTATCGCCCCTCTTGTTGAAAGTAACGTTAGTAGCTACACCTTTGAAACCGCTTGTTGCACGTGCAGCCGCTACAACCTGTTCCCTGGTTGGCTTCTGGCCGCCGTTTCCTTTTGCAGCTTCCACAATAGCATTCAATGTAACATTCATAGCGTCATATCCATAAGATGAATAGGCTTCAGGAGCTTTGCTGAATTTTTGTGTGTATTTTTCGATGAACGCTTTACCTTCAGTTGTGCCTGAAATATCTGCTGCCAATGAAGTATAAACACTTCCTATTGCCGAATCACCTGCAATTTTTATTACTTCTGATGAGTCCATTCCGTCAGGTCCTATGAACTTAACCTTGATTCCCTTTTCATCTAACTGTTTTATTAATAATGAGCCTTCAGGATATATTCCTCCGAAGTAAACTGCTTCAGCTTTAGTAGCTCTTACCTGTTCAAGAACGGCACTGAAATCTGATTCTCCGGCTGTAATACCTTCATAACCCAATACAGTTCCGCCTACTGCTTCAAACTGCTTTCTGAATTCATCCGCAACACCCTGGCCGTATGTGGTCTTGTCCTGGATGATGAAGATTGATTTGATGCCTAATTCAGTAAATGCGTAGTCTGCACCTGCAGGACCCTGGGCATCGTCTCTTGCGCAAATACGGTTAACGTTTGGGAGTTCCCTGTCTGTTACATCATTTGCAGTATTGGCAGGTGATACCATTGCTAAATTGCCGTTAGCATAAACTTCTGATGATGGTATGGCCACGCCCGAATTCCAGTGTCCTACAACCGCTAATAGGTCATTGTCAACTATAAGCTTCTGAGCTACTGAAACACCAACCTTGGGGTCTGCCTGGTCATCCTGGGGTGAAAATTGAAGATCAAAGCCTAAGCTTTTGAATTCTTCCACCCTCTCTTCAAGAGCCATCTGTGCACCGTTTTTAATCGATTCTCCTACGGCAGCCTGTGAGCCTGACAAAGGAGTAACGGATGCAACCTTGATTACTGCGCCGGCTGGTGCAGCGCCTGTCGGCGAATTTTCAGCAGGTTTTGAACCGCCTCCGCAGCCTGCTGCTGACAAAGTCAGCAGCAGCACTAAAAATAACACTCCTAATTTCTTCATTTTTTACACTCTCCCATCTTTTCTTTAAATTTATTTATATCAATTTAAATAAATCTCTTTATAAAAAAACAAAGGAGTCTTCTCACTACAAATTAATTTGTAATGAGAAGACTCCTTTGCCTTCTCATAAAACTTAGCATTAAAAATATATTATGGGCATCCGCATTTTTACACTCTTTAGCTTTGATTTCTACTTCATTTTTCCCATAATATAATATTTATTTTTATGTGTCAAGATATTTATTTTTTTCTTAATCTTTAAAATTATACGCATATTGACACAACTTAAGCTTTGACTGTATAATTTAGAAAAGTTATATTTCATGGCAATGAGGTCGTAAAATATCTTATGGATATTCTGCGGCCTTTTTTTATTTTACTATGTTAATAATTTTTCATAATAATTAATACTATAAATTAAAATCAAGGAGGGTAACCATTATGGAAACTATTAAGAATTACATTAACGGCAAATGGGTGGATGCTGAGTGTACAAGCTATAAAGAAAACTTCAACCCATCTACCGGAGTGATTTTAAGCAAAGTTCCTATTTCTACAAAGGATGAAACAAACAGGGCAATTGAAGCTGCATCAACTGCATACGAGAGGTGGAAAAACCTATCAGTTGCAACAAGATGCGAGTATCTGTTCAAGCTTCAGCATTTGATGTCAGAGAACTTCGAGGATCTGTCCCGGACTGTTTCTCTGGAACAAGGAAAAAATCTTGTAGATGCAAGAGCAGAGCTTAAAAGAACCATTCAAAATCTTGAAGTAGCCTGCGGTATGCCTATGCTCATGCAGGGTGAAAAATTAGAAGGCATTGCTTCTGAAATTGACGGAGAGGTAATAAGACAGCCTATGGGTGTATTTGGAGTAATCGTACCATTTAATTTCCCCGCAATGGTTCCATTTTGGTTCTTGCCCTATGCCATAGCAGCAGGAAACACCATAGTTTTAAAGCCATCAGAACAAGTTCCCTTAACAATGCAAAAGATTTTTAAAATAATTGATCAGATAGGCCTTCCTGATGGAGTAGTAAACATAGTAAACGGCAGCATAGATGTGGTCGATGCTATGATTGAAAGCCCCAAAATCAAAGGTATTTCCTTTGTCGGCTCATCTAAAATAGCAAGAAAAATAGCCGAGGAATGTTCAAAGAGAGGCAAAAGATATCAGGCATTAGGCTCTGCTAAAAATTACATTGTGGTCATGAAGGACGCTCAATTAGACAAAGTGGTTGATTCCCTTTTAACCTCCTGCTATGGCTGTGCCGGGGAGAGATGCATGGCGGCCAGTGTTGTAGCTGCAGTTCCCGAAGTTTATGACGAACTAAAAGCTCAATTTGTTGAGGCCGCTAAAAAGCTCATAGTAGGAGATGCCTTGAATCCGGATACAGAAATGGGTCCTGTAATATCCCAGGCGGCAAAGGACAGAATTCTAGGTGTTATTGAAACAGGAATAAAAGAAGGGGCCGAGCTCACACTTGACGGAAGAGATATAGTAGTTTCCGATGAATTAAAGAAGGGATACTTTATCGGGCCTACCATATTTTCAAATGTCACTCCCGATATGACGATAGCAAAGGAAGAAATATTCGGGCCGGTAGTATCCATGGTTAAAATAGACTCTTTAGATGATGCATTGGAACAGATAAAAAACCATAAATACGGCAATGGCGCTTCTATATTTACCCAGAACGGCTATTACGCCAGAAAATTTGAAATGGAGGCCAGTGCCGGCATGATAGGCATTAATATAGGAATACCGGCACCTGTTGCATATTTCCCTTTCGGCGGAATAAAGGAGTCTTTCTTCGGCGATACAAAAGCTCAGGGTAAAGATGTTATTAATTTCTTTACCGAAAGAAAGATTGTTACTGCAAGGTTCTTTAAAGAAGATTAATTATTTAATTAGAAGATAAAGGGGTGTTAATATGAGAGCTTATACATTGTCCGAGGAAGAGGTAAAATCCTACGGCAAAGATTATAATTTATATTCCTGGTCTGTCCAGGGCAAGGTAGATCCCATGGTGGTATCAAAGGCTGAAGGAATCTATATATATGATGCTAAGGGTGCTAAATATTATGATATGTCCTCCCAGCTTGTTAATGCCAATATAGGCCACGGAAACAAAAAAGTTATAGAAGCCATAAAGACCCAGGCTGAAAGGCTTGCCTATATTGCTCCAAGCTATGCTATAGATGTAAGGTCGGAGCTGGCAAGAAGGGTTGTTGAAATAGCGCCGGATAATATGGGAAGCGTATTCTTTACTTTAGGCGGTACCGATGCAAATGAAGGCGCCATAAGAATCGCCAAGCTTTATACAAAACGCAGCAAGATTTTTTCAAGATACCGCTCTTATCATGGTTCCACCTTCGGTTCAGGGAACTTAACAGGAGAACCAAGAAGGTATCCTTCAGAGCCCGGCATACCCGGATTTATAAAGTTCTTTGATCCTTATATATACAGAGCAGGAATTGATTTTAAAAGTGAAGAAGAAGCCTCAAAATATTATGTCGATAAATTCAGAGAACAGGTAATATATGAGGGAAGGGAAAGCGTTGCTGCCGTTTTTTTAGAAACGGTTACCGGAAGCAACGGAATAATTATCCCTCCTAAAGGTTATTTGCAGGGTATAAGAAATGTATGCGATGAATTTGGAATTTTGATGGTCTGCGATGAGGTTATGGCCGGCTTTGGCAGGACAGGAGAATATTTCGCTTGCAACAACTGGAATGTCAAACCCGATATCATAACCTTTGCAAAAGGAATAACCTGCGGCTATGTTCCTTTAGGCGGAATATTAATAGATAAGAAAATCACAGCATATTTTAAGGACAATGTATTGAATACCGGCTTGACCTACAGTGCTCACCCCATATCCTGTGCAGCAGGCTGCGCAACTCTGGATGTATATAAAGAAGAAAATCTCCTTGAAAACTCAAAAAATATGGGGAAAATTTTAGGTGAAATCCTGGAAAGCTTGAAGGATAAGCACAAGAGTGTGGGTGATGTTCGCTACATTGGCCTTTTCTCGGCAATAGAGCTTGTTAAGGATAAAGAAACAAGGGAGGCCTTGGTTCCCTACGGCATGGATCCTGAAAAAATCATGCCCCGTATATTAGGAATGTTAAGGCAAAAAGGGTTTTTAACCTACTCCCATGAAAATATGCTTATAGTTGCTCCCCCTCTCATTATAAAAGAGGATGAATTAAGGGCTGCAATGAAAATAATGGATGAAGTATTGGATGAAGTAGATAAAATGATCGAATAAATTCAAGAATAAAATTAATAAGAATGCAATATTACTTTCAAATATCCGTTTCATTTATACAACATATCCTACGATTAAAAGGCCCGGCATTCACACTGCCAAGCTTTTTTATACTTAAACCCTGTTAGTAAAAGGTCTTTCATTAAAGCAATTAAATACCGTTCAAAGAAATGGAGAAACTTGGTGGGCTTGGTGGGTGGCAAAAGATGTGTACGATGTATTTGAAGAAACCAATAGAAATCGGTGCAGTCTCTTGATGAAGACGAAAAGGGGTATACGCAAAATGACTACCCCCGGTGGGGTCCAAACTTCTAATACCTTGCCGCCGGGGCTGCATATCTTGCTTTTGCCGAACAAATGAAGCTCCCCCTCAATACCCACTCTGTTTACTCCTATTGTAAATACCGTATTTCTAGGGCTCTCTGGGGCAGGCTTAAATCCCACATATATTCATCCTCTACCCTCCAGGCTGCCGGTATAAAAACCAGCTCCGCCCCCTTAAGGCACAGGCTTCTGCATGCCTCAGGAAATCCTATGTCAACCGCCTTTGGTAAAAAATTTTGCCAAAGGCGGTTAATTTAAAATAAAACTCGGGCTTTATATCCAGCCCATTAAGGTCTTGAACATAAAATCTTCATATTGCTGTACCTGGTCATATACTATAGAATTTAAATCCTCTCTTGAATAAGAATGAGTCTTCATATAATCTTCCTTATGCACATAATACTTGGATTCAAATTTAGGGATATCCTTTAACACAGGTTTAATTGTGGACTCTTTAGGTACGTCGGTAACCTTTTGCCCTGCATTTTGATATGCACCGTTTTCATACACATATTCCAAAACCGCATAGAAATTTTCAAGGTTTATGCTGTCCAAGGTCAATGCGCTCTTATCAAAATTGAAATAATAATTTCCGCCCGGCGCCAGTATATCTATAAGCTCTTTTGCCTTGTCTATGCACTGCTGTTTTGTGGCTGTCTTTAAATATGTAAGTGGGTAAAATCCTGATATGATGTGTTTCTTGCCTAACTTGTCCTTAACAAGCTGGGGGTCGCCATATTCAAACAGCAATCTTGTGCCCTGGGGCAATTCATATAAATAATCCAGATACCTCATCCAGTTATCCTCACAGAAAACATAAAATGCCTGTCCTTTTTCAGCTAAAGCGTGGATAAGTTTTGAGAAGGATGGATAAAACAATTTTTCAAACTCGCTGGTTCTTAAGAATGTAGGCATATGGCCCGGCATAAAGGCAGAGCCTAAGTGGGATTTTACAGCAGGAGTCGCGTAATGAACTGCCATGGGAAGTATTGCTTCACAGGCTGCCGCTACTTTGTCAGGTATACGCTTTATATCCTGCATAATTCCTTTGAATCCCCTGGGGTAGTCGGCAATCAAATCAAGAGGGGCTGTTGACCTTGAACCGTATTGCGCCGGCACGCTGTAAAAACCATATTTTTCGCCTAATTTCGCCGATACTGCACCATGCCTTGCCCTTGCATCTGTTGCCGCCTTTACTGCCATGGATAATACTATTGCCCTTCTTATGGGGTTTGTATCCAGGTTGGGATAAAGCCTTGGAATTATTTTCTCCTGTATGCAGTCATAAGGGGTCTTAATAAAGTCATCATAATCCTCGGGTGTCATGGTAGTTACCTCTGGATGCTGGATAAAACCGCTGGCACTCATTCTTGTGGATACCGCCCCTAAAATTTCAAGATACAGGGGAAACCTTGCAGCATCGCCGGGATATAGGTCGGTCTTCATATACTTAATTACATCCTCAACGGCTTCTAAAAATCCTTCATGGGTCCACTGGGTTCTTCCTAAGTCAAGGCCGGCTTTTTGCAGGCATAGCTCTGTGGGCATGCCCACAGCTATAGGAATTCTCTTTGGTATAATTCCGCTGTATAAATCATCAAACAGCTTGGCCCTCTCTTGTTTAAGCTCCTGAACATTTTCCATAAAAAATCTCCCTTCTTTTTAAATAAATATACAGTACTGATTTCTTATGCCTGCCTTAATTGCTTTATGATGCTAACCTTTGTTTATGCCGTTATTTTGGAATATTACTTCTCAAATGAGTTACAAGGCTAATAACTTCATAGACTCATTCCAAGCAACATCAGAACCTGCTATCGCTCAAACATTGATGTCCTTCTCCTCAATTTCGCCGTGAAGTTCTAAACCCTTTCACTAATTTTTGCTCCGTAATATTCCAAAATGTTTATTATCCTGAGCTTATTCCTGTAATATACTATACTGCAAAAGTTATTTTTATATTACCATATACTCCCATTATATAATTACAGAAATAAAATATCTACGATACCTCCATATGAAGTTTCGTAGGCTCATTGCAAAAGGTCATTCATACCAAGTTACTCTGTTGTCCTTAATATGGGTATGAATGACCTTTTTAAAAATTTATTTTTTGCCGATGACCTTGTAATTTCCGTCCTTCACAAATTGCTTTTCCCAGGTATCTACATAGCTTCCCATTGCCCATTCAGCCATTACTACAGTTTCACTGTTCTTTAAATTGATCTTTCTAAGGGGCTTCCCGGATAGCCTTTTATCTTCTATAGGATATACAAGAATACTGCTGTTTGTTATTACAACAGCAATGTTTTTATTAGGAGAGGTACATACGTCTATTGCGTCCGGAACACTAAGTTTTACGCTGTTCCAGGAAATATACAGCTCATCGTGGCGTACAAGCTTAAATGGAGGAACAACATTAATATTAAAATCCAGAAATCTCATTTTTTCCTGGTCATATAGCCTGCCCTTCATCATCCATCTTCCATTTCTCCTTATTAAAGCAAAACTTTCCTCCTGAGGACTTAAATATTGAATATACTTATTTGGATCTAAAGATGCCAGTGCTTTATCAGCGCCTTGATGAAGGGCCTTTGCACCTGCCTCTCCTGCAATATCCGATATGGTAACAGGCAGGGCATTTTCTATATTATCTACCGGCAGCACCTGAAGTTGTTTTTTAATTTGACCTTCCCCGTCCGGTATGCCAAACTCCGTTGATATGTAGTCGTTTCCTGCGTAAAGTATTGTAACAGCCCTTGAAGGCAGAGGATAGGAGTTTGGTTCTTCCGTGCCAATAACTTCCTTTCCAGCCTGGTAAGCAAAGATTTCATCATTAAAATCCTTACCTTTGCCCGTTCTTTTTACCCCCACTTTCCAGAATCCGTTCTTCCTCGGCACAAACAAATCAGCAGTCTCGTAGACATTCCCTACCTCATTTTCTCTGAATGGAATCCATATGGTCCTGTAGCTTTCATTATCATCTTCCGACCGCAAGCCTAAAAGCAGTCCCGCCAACAGCTGGCCTCCCTTTTCTGTCTCTCCTGGCGCCTTATCCCCTGCTTCTTTTCTTAAATAATTTTCCTTTAAAGCTTGATTTATGCTGTAAGATATTCTTTTAAAATATAAAAAAGCCCCGCCGATGTTTGTTATTATCTCATCGTCCCCCATCCTTATAAACTCCGCAAAAAACTTGTTGTCGGATGTGACTGTCACAACCTGCAAACTTAAATTATCTGTACCAATATACTTAGGGTCCACCTTAAATTGATACAGTAAATATTCGTCTGCATTTACATTTCTCACCTTAAACATTGGATCTGTTGTAAAGTCCTCACCCAAAACAGCAATTTGCCCGTCAAAAGCGGCCGTCTTCCCTAACCACCTGGTCGCCTCTTCTTCCGGAATTTCTTCATCAGGCGCCGGCAGTATTTTATGAATTTCCCACATTCCCTTGATAATTATGTCTTTATTTTCCGGAGCAGATATCATCTCGGGCTTTCCCGCCGGACTGCAGGATGTACTGCATAAAGAAATAAATACTATAAGGATTATCCCCATAACTCTTCTAATCATTTGAATACCCCCCTGCCGGAAGTATTACCACAACCTCGGTGCCCATACCCTGCTCGCTTTTTATTTCCAGACTCCCTCCGTGAAGCTTTACAATCTCATCGCAAATAGACAGTCCCAGGCCATTTTTAGACTTGCTGCTCTTTCCCTTATGAAATCTCTCCTTTACATATGGCAGGTCCTCCTTTGATATGCCGGAGCCATTGTCTTTTATGCGTATAACAACATTCTCTCCTTCCTCCTTCGCAGTTAAGGCAACCATTCCTTTTGGGGAGGTGAACTTAAAGGCATTGTCGAGTATATTTATAAAAACCTGCCTTAGCCTGTTTTCATCCCCATAGACATAAGATGCGCCATCCGGACACCATACCGTAAAATCAATATTTTCCGCATTTGCCCTGGGAGAAAGCTGCTTATCTATGTTTTTTATTATCTTATATATATCAACATCTTCTTTGTTTAATGAAATCTTACCCGATACAAACCTTGAAAAATCCAGCAGCTCCTCTACCATATGAGTGAGCCTGTCGCTTTCCTGTTCAATAATGTTAAGCCCATCCTCCAGCAATTCCTTTTCACCCTCTTTGCTTGACTTTAAAGTAATTGCCCACCCTTTGATTGATGTAAGAGGAGTTCTAAGCTCATGAGATACTGAGGATATAAATTCATTTTTAAGCTGTTCCTTTTTTACAATTTCCTCTGCCATAAAGTTAAGGGTATCTGAAAGCTTTCCAATCTCATCGTTGTATTTTTTAATACTTCTTATCTTAAGATTCCCTGACGCCATCTTTTCAGCAACCAAAGTCACCTCTTTAACATGCCTGGTTATGGTGTTGGAAAGAAATATGCTTACCAGGCCGGAGATAAATACAACAGCTATGCCGGTCCATATAAAAATCATGGCTATGCTTCTTATTGCTTTATCTGTTTCTTTAAGGGAAGTTATAAACCTTAGCACCCCTATTATGTTTCCATCAGATTTTAACGGGTAGGATACAGCCATTACATTATAGGAATCATATTCTACATTTCCTACCCATCTTCCTTTTTCACCTTGAAGAGCTTTTTTCACATCGGATGTATCCAGGCTTTCTTTATGGTCTACACCTATGGAATCCATAAGTACATTTCCCGAAAGGTCAATTATCTGCACCTGAGCAGCTGTCTGCTGCCAGAATACATCGATATTATCAAGTATGTTATCTCCAAGGGAGGAGGATGGAAAATATCTTGAATAAAATTCTGATGAAAATACTATCTGATTTGACAGTATTTCTTCAACATTATTATAATAGTTGGTTTTTACTGCGCTTATCAGGAAAACCTCCAATATGGATACGGTTATGATTATTACCAGCATGAAATACCCTGCCAGCCTTGTCCTTATACTTTTCATGCTTTCCACCTATACCCAATTCCCCAAACCGTCTCGATAAATTGAGGCTTTGCCGGCCTGTCCTCAATCTTTGACCTCAATCGCCTGATATTTACATCTACTATTTTACCATCTCCTATAAACTCATAGCCCCATATCCTGTTTAGTATTTCATCCCTTTTAAATGCCTTTCCCGGGTTTTCAATAAATATTTTTATTATAGAAAACTCTGTAGGTGTAAGTTCTATCTCTACATCATATTTAAAAAGCTTCTGGGAATAAAGGTCTATACTGAAAGGTTCCCTTACCAGAGTATCCTCTTTTCCCCCAGAGATTTTCATCCTTCTTAACAGCGACTTAATTCTCAAAAGCAGCTCCAGGGGGTTGAAGGGTTTAATCATATAATCGTCGGTGCCGTATTCAAGCCCCATTATCTTATCAACATCCTGACTTTTGGCGGTAAGCATTATTATGCCTATTCCCGGGAACTCCTTCCTGAGTACCTGACAGACTTCAAGGCCGTCGATGCCCGGAAGCATTATATCCAGTATCACAACATCGATGCCGGTTGCTCTTGCTTTTTTCAAGGCTTCTTCACCGGAAGAAGCTTCAAAAACAATAAAATTATCCCGCTCCAGATTTATTTTTATAAGCTTTCTTATAGGATCTTCATCCTCAACTACCAGTATATTCCATCGGCTCCTGTTATCCATCAATATCTCCCCCGCATCAATGCTCTTCAACTAAAACAATTATATCACCCTGTCTGAAATAACTTAAGCCCAATAAACTGCTCTCTTTATTCTATTGTTTTAAACTCATACCCCTGGCTCTTTAAGTATTCTATAATTTGAGGAAGGGCCTGTACAGTTGTTTTCTTGCTTCCGGCATCATGCATAAGCACAACTATATCTTCCTTATTCTTACTTTCTTTGATTACTCTCTTTACCAGAATATCAGCGGGTATATTGTTTCCTTCGGCATCTCCGCTCAACGAGTTCCAGTCTATATATTTATAGCCCTCCTTCTCAAGGGCGTTCATGAACTTCTCCCTTTTATAAGATCCTCCGGGAAACCTGAATATTCTGGATTTATAGCTTTCTCCAAGGACTTTTCTCAATGCCTCATCACATCTTTTTACGTTCTGCAAAAAGTTTTCCACACTTTTATAGATATCCTTAAAGTTGTGATCATAACTATGATTTCCTATAGCATGTCCCTCTTCTTCCGCCCTTTTCAAAATTGCGCTGTTTTCTTCAGCAAGATAACCTATTATAAAGAATGTGGCTTTTATATCATATTTTTTTAATATATCCAGCACCTTAGGAGTTATATTTTTTGAGGGCCCGTCGTCAAATGTAAGATATGCTGTTTTTTTACCGTCCTTTACATACAGCTTTTGTATAAGGGAATCATGGAGAGTATTTTCTGCCTCAGCAGAAGCAGGCTCTTCACTGTTTGATATATTAGATTTTTCTGCTTTATGCAGTACTAGATTCTCATATTCTATTACTTGTTGTGCGGAAGCCCCGGGCACTTTATCATCTCGAGCTTCACTTATAATATGATCTTCCACTTCAAGAAGCCTTTCCTTTTCTTTATTAGAATTATTTACAGCCTCGGCCCCTATCCCCATACATGTAAAAATAACAATCAGTCCAAAAAACAGCATTCTTTTCATACATAACCACCCCAAAATTTACTTCATATACTATGTTTATGTATAGAATACTAAGAACCGACCTTTATATGGTTACAAAGGGATAAAAAAATGATTACAAAAAAGTTACAAATGCATTGGCTTCTCTAAAATAGCAGCAGAAAATAAATAAGACCGGGGAAGACTGATTTTCTTATTGTAAAGCATAAGAAAATCAGTCTTCCCCGGTTTAACTACCGGGTCAATGGAACCAATATATGGTATATTATTCTGCTGAAATATCATCAAATATTACAGGTATTTTTCCTTTAAATTCATTAAGTATTAAAAATGCCACCTCTCTCATTTGGGGATGGGAGGCTTTTGAAGCTCTCAACCTTAAAAAGTGTCTCCATTCTCTTAAATTCATAGTCATGACCAGTTCGGTCTTCAAGGAATTAGGAAGTATGGAACGGGCCTCCTGAGGTGTGGCACCCAAGTCAACAAGCTTCATATAATTTTTTTCAATAACAGAAAGAGTTTCTTCCCACAGCTTCATTTTCTCTTTATCGCCTTCATTTTCACTGCACCAAAAATTTGGTTTTATGTAGGTTATCTGATTATCAAATTTATCCCTTGAATAGTTGCAGTATCTGGTGCTTTCCTGGCTGTAGCTGGCTATCCTGTGCCTGACTATTTCATGGGTGACTCCCCTGTCACAAATAATCCTGACAGATATGGAATAATGTTCTATTACGGATTCGTGGCCTGATTTGATAATGTTTTTTACAAACCTGGCAGCAGAATCGGCTGTGATACTGTCTTCGCTTTTATAGCATACCCTTCCTATCTTTTCTATGTGTTTAAGTATTTCAATACCATTTATTTCATTTTCAACAAATATTTCGGGTTTTATAATATTCACAAAAACGCCTCCTTCCATTCAAATAATAGCATATTTTGACTTAAACCAAAACAGTTAATAATCTATATATGTTTTGGAAATACTCTACATTGACAAGAAAAATTTTTATAAATATAATTAACATGTAATCAATGAAAGGAAGGTAACCGCAGGTAAGATGAGGAAATAATTGAACTTTGGCTAAATTAAAAAAATATTTTTTTGCATAGCTGGAGCGGGTGTTTCCTCTGAATTAAATACCTTCTGTTTTTTATTGAAAAAAACCATAATTATTTAATATGATCACAGATAAGGCTTATTTTTTAGCTTAAGCTTTATTCTTTTATTTTTAATTATTTTGAAGGTTAATTTAAGAATTTTATCCTCTCCAGCCGTATGGAGGGGATTTTTATGCTTATAGCCCAGATAAAGGGAATAAAAAAATACTTTGGAGACAGGCTTATATTAAATATTGACAGCTTTAAAATATATGAAAATGACAGAATTGGTGTGGTAGGCATCAACGGCTCGGGTAAAACAACCTTTTTAAATATATTATCAGGAAAGATAATGCCTGATGAAGGATTTAAAGAGATAAAAGGCTCTTATTCCTACATCACCCAGCTTGATGAAGATAAAATTGATATAGGTGCTAACTTTGCCTGGAAGTTTAACGTACCTGATTTACCTTATGAAACGCTAAGCGGAGGTGAAGCCACCCGCCTCAAGATTGCAAACTCCTTAAACAAAAACAATGTGCTGATAATTGCCGATGAACCTACCAGCAATCTTGACGGCGACGGCATAATAAAGCTTCAAAAAGAATTTGAAGCTTTTAACGGGGCGTTGCTTATAGTATCTCACGACAGGGAGTTTCTTGATAATGTATGCACTTCCATACTGGAAATTGAAAATGGGAAAATTACACAATACGGCGGAAACTATTCAAAGTACAGGGAGCTGAAAGCAAAAGAAAGAGAAAGAGCGTCCTTTGAATATGAACAGTATACCGCCGAAAAGAAACGGCTCACTGCAGCAATGCATGAGGTAAAAAGCAAGGGAAGTTCTTTAAAGAAAACCCCTAAAAGAATGGGCAATTCAGAAGCCAGGCTTCATAAGATGGGACCTCAGAAAGCAAAGGCCTCCTTGGACAGGGCAGCCAAAAACCTTCAATCCAGAATTGAAAGCCTTGAGGTCAAAGAAAAGCCCCAAAAGGAACCTGAGCTCCTCATGGATATGGATAGAATTATTAAGCTTCACAGCAAGGTGATTATAAGCTCTGAAAATCTTAGCAAAAGCTTCGGAGATAGGGTGATTTTCAATAACGCCGGCTTTAAAATCCATAACGGCAGTAAAACTGCCCTTATAGGTCCTAACGGCTGCGGAAAAACTACGCTGATAAAAATGATTGTTGATAAAGATGATGCAATAAATTATGCCAAGGGAGTTAAAATAGGCTATTTCAGCCAGGATTTAAGCCTTATTGATGATGATAAAACACTGCTTGATAATGTTATGGATGAGAGCATATTAACAGAGACCTTTGTACGTACGCTGCTCTCCAGGCTTTTTTTCAAAAGAGAAGACCTTTTAAAGAAGGGAATGTTTTTAAGCGGAGGTGAAAAGGTCAAAGCATCACTGGCAAAAATAGTTGTGAGCGACTTCAATTTACTTATACTGGATGAACCGACAAATTATCTTGACCTTTACTCCATGGAAGCTATGGAAGAAGCTCTTTTAGAGTATGAAGGCACTCTGTTGTTTGTGTCCCACGACAGAAGATTTGTAAGGAATATCGCTGACTGCATATTATCCATAGAGGATATGCAAATTATAAGCTTTGACGGAACATTTGATGAGTTCCTTTCAAGAAAAGCCTCTTCGCCGCCTAAGGATACCGAAGCTTTGAGGATTATACTTGAAAACCGTTTGGCAGAGGTTTTAGGAAAACTCAGCCTGCCTTCAAAGACTGATGACATTGAAGTCCTTGACAGGGAATACAAAGAATTAATAAAAAAGCTTCGTCAAGTATAAATCTTATAAAATCAAGGCTTCTTAACAGTTGAATTATTAAAATAAATTATGCTATTAGGAACAGAGACAGTAATAAAGGATGGTGCGAAATTGCCGTACCATCCTTTATTAATTTAAAAAATTATGCTGTATAATCACCCTGATTGTCCAAAACCGAAGTACAGTTAGGGCATCTTACAGCCTCAATATGTATTTCACTTTGGCAATATTGACATGTTTTTGTTTTTTTAGGCGCCGGCTGTTCTTTCTTTTTTGTAAACCGGTTTATTTGTTTTATTATTATGAATATAGAAAAAGCGATAATTAAAAAATCTATGACATTGTTTAAAAACAATCCGTAGTTTAAGGTTGCAACGCCGGCCTGCTTAGCTGCTTCAATGGTCTTAAACTCCCCGCTTCCCAGAGTGATGAAAAGATTGGCAAAGTCTACCTGCCCAAGAAACAAGCCTATTACAGGCATGATAATATCGCTTACAAGAGAGGACACTATTTTACCAAATGCTCCGCCGATAATTACACCTACCGCTAAATCAATGACGTTTCCCTTCATGGAAAACTCCTTAAATTCTTTCCACATAAAAATCTCCTCATTATATAATAAACATATAAGAATAATTATAGCAAAACCCTTTAATATTACAAAGGATTAGTATAGCTTTTGTACAAAAAAGTTGCCAGGCAAATGCTGGTATTATAAAATAACATTAATATAATTTAATATGAAATACCATTCACATTAGATTATATAAAAGGAACAAAGGAGCTCTATTTATGAACAATCCAATTTAAAAATCCAAAATTTTTGCCTGAAATCCCGGTTTTTTTAGCATGCAAAAAAATGTTTGGAGGATTTAAATTGGATATCAGAAAAAAGAACATACACTTACTCTATGCCATTGCCTTCTTGCAGGGCATGGTTTTTTACGGTCCTATAGCTACGCTATACCGGCGCGCTCAAGGACTTTCGGTGTTTGATATTACATTGATTGAAAGCATATCTTTATTTTTCATTATTGCCTTTGAAGTGCCCTGGGGCTATATTGCAGATAAAATAGGCTACAAAAAAACCATTGTTATATGCAATACACTTTATTTCATATCAAAAATTGTATTCTGGAAGGCAGACAGCTTTTTGTCATTTCTTTCGGAAAGACTTATTTTATCCCTGGTCATATCTGGTCTTTCGGGCTGTGATTCGGCATTTTTATATCTATGTGCCGGTGAAAAGGAAAGCCAGAGGACCTTTGGCATATATGAAGCCATGACAACTGCAGGGCTTATTTTTGCTTCAACGATTTTTTCAGCAGTTATAAAAAGTGATTATAAAATGTCCGCCCTTCTTACTGTAATTTCCTATGCTACAGCCATGATATTTTCCCTTTTTCTCGCCGATGTCAAGCCGCAGACATCCGGAACTGTGCAGCTAAATATAAATATAAAATTTATTATATCTTCTTTCATACAAAACAAAAGCTTTATTATGTTACTGCTTGCTGCTTCACTGCTTGCAGAAAGCAACCAGACCATCACCGTATTTCTAAGCCAGCTCCAGTATGTCCGCTCGGGAATTTCTCCGTCATTTATGGGATATATCCATATACTTGTTACCCTGTCCGGACTGGTATCGGCTTTTTCCTTCAGGCTTACAGGCTTAATTGGAGAAGTATTGACATCGAAAATTCTGTTTTGCACGTCAGGAATTGCCTGTATACTTATGGCATTGTTTCCATCTCCAGTTATCTCGGTATTCTCTGTAATAGTGCTAAGACTCACCTCCTCTATGTTTGTTCCTATCCGCATGGATATTCAAAACCGCCAGATTAATATATCCGGCCGCGCCACCATGCTGTCAGTATATTCTATCATCATGAATATGACGGCAGTAGTTACCAATCTCATTTTTGGTAAAATTACCGATATTGGAGTGGAGTATGCCATGGCAGCCGGCGGGGTATTTTGCCTGGCCGGCCTGGGCATTTACAGTACCTGGCAGTCACACCAGAGTATCAAGCATTATAGCTCCTTATAACAAGGGCTATAATGCTTTGTTTTCTTTTAAACTTTGATAAACTATGCTACAATCATATATATTTGTTCTGACAATTGTTTTATTTATTTTTGCAAATAAAGCACTAAAAATTTTAAGGGAGGGAATAGTAAAAAGTGTCTGTTTTGGAATGATGCTTTCACCACATAATAAGTAGCAATCCTTAAATTCCATGTAACATTTAAAACTTTATTGCAAATCTTGAGCAGCTAAAATTGTCATTACTACAAGTGCAGCACGGCTGCTGAAGAAAATTTTATAAATTATGCTGCATAAAAACTATACTGGAGGATTTTATGTTACGACAAAGTGAAAAATTAGGGACCGAGAAGATAAGTACGCTTTTATATCAGCTGTCCCTTCCGGGTATTATCGCAATGCTGGTAAACAGCCTTTATAATATTGTTGATACAGTGTTCGTCGGCCATGGAGTTGGTCCAATGGCAATAGGAGGTTTGGCAATAGCCTTTCCCATACAAATGCTCTCTATGGGATTTTCCCAGCTTATCGGAATGGGAGCCGCATCCTCAGTATCCAGGTACTTAGGTGCAAAAAACACTGAAAAGGCCGATATTGTAGCCGGAAACGCCTATACGGCAATAGTTATTATAAGTGCCCTTTTTGCTGCAGTAGGTCTTTTATTTACCGACCCGATGCTCAGGCTCTTTGGTGCCACTGAAAGCCTTATACCTTATGCCAGAGGTTATACAAAGATAATTTTTTATGGCAGCATATTCTTCAGCTTCACTATGACCGCAAATGGCATGATACAATCTGAAGGAAATGCCAAAGTACCCATGTTTTCCACAATAATCGGCGGAGTATTGAATATGGCTCTGGACCCTATATTTATATTTGTATTTGATATGGGTATAGACGGTGCTGCATGGGCTACAATTATTTCTCAGTTTATATCTTTCCTTTTTGTATTTCACTATTTATTGAGCGGTAAAAGCTCACTTAAAGTAAAGCTTCACCACTTAAAATTAAGGTGGGATATACTCCGTGAAATATTGACCATAGGTTCTTCAGCATTTACCAGAACAATAACAGGCACAATATTTTCAATTGTTATCAACAACTCACTTAAATTTTATGGCGGAGATGCGGCAATCACCGTCTTTGGAATCATTAACAGAATAATAGGTGTGCTCTTCCTCCCTGTAATAGGAATTGTGCAGGGAATGCAGCCTATTGCCGGCTACAATTACGGTGCCGGTAACATTGACAGGGTAAAGGAGACAGTGAGGATAGCAACCATAGTATCCACCATTATGTCTGTAATAGGATGGATTATAGGAGAAACCATCCCCCACATTATAATAAGAGCCTTTACATCAGACGAATATATTGTAACCACTGCTTCCAATGTGCTGCGTATAATGATTTCATTGATTCCCGTTATGGGTATCCAGTTTGTTGGAGCCACTCTTTTTCAGTCTCTTGGAAAGGCGGGCCCTGCAATTATATTGTCCTTGTTGAGGCAGTTTATAATACTGACACCCCTTATATTGATTCTCCCAAGAATTTTTAATCTGGAGCTTATGGGTGTATGGCTGTCATTCCCTCTTTCGGACTTGATTGCCGTAGGAATAACCGTAGCTCTTATAAAGAGCGAGCTTAGAAAGCTTACAATGGAGCTTGGCCTGTCTCAAGCTTAATAAGAACCCTGCCTGCTATAGCAGTCAAAGATTGCTAGCGGAACCGGGAACCTATGTTTTTGCAATAATAAGAAAAACCCGTATTTCAACGAGTTTTATACTCATCGGAATATGGGTTTCTTTATTTCATTAAAACTTTATGGCCTTTGGCGGCTTGTTACCATTGCATAAATGGTTGCTTGAGCAACCTCAACACTTCTTCTAATTTATTGATTACCCATATTATATTATGCTACTATAAATTTACAAATACATTATAATATAATAGTAAGTATCAATTACATACTAAAGGAGAGTATTTATGGATGACAACCTTTCCCTGTTTGGAAAATGCCCTGTGACTACGGCACAAAAAGTTATAAGCGGCAAGTGGGCTATAGTAATTTTTTATAATTTGTACTCCGGAACAAAAAGATTTGGCGAGCTTCAAAAGCTCATCCCCGGCATAACCCAGGCCATGCTCACCAGCCAATTAAGAAGCCTTGAAGGATACGGTCTCATAAATCGTGTAGTATATCCCGAGGTACCGCCCAAAGTAGAATATTCCTTAACGGAAATAGGCAATAAATTCATTCCGGTTTTAAAGTCATTGGAAAATTGGGGCAGCGAATATATAAGCTACATTAAATCAGAAAAAAAATAAATTTTTTTCCTTTTCCATCACTGAAAATCTGTTAAAACCACAGAAATACGTAACACTCCATTTGTCAGCTTCTATTATTAAGCTACATTGACACAATATATAGTATATGTTAATATATAAATATCAACATGTGGGAATTATTTCTTTGCTTGCATTTATAATGCAGTTTAAAAGGAAGCAAAGACTATTCTGCTTATTTTAAGCGGATAAATCTTTACAACCTCTTGGCATTAAGCCTTGGGGTTTTAATTATCTAAAAAGGAGTGGCCCTTATTATGATTACAAAAATTAAAAAACGCGATGGAAGAGAAGTTCCATTTAATATTGAGAAAATAGCTAATGCCATATTTAAGGCTGCCAGCGTCACAGGTGGAAGAGATTATGACACCTCAATGGCACTGGCCGTGAAAGTCGTTGAATACCTGGAATTTAAACTTGATAAGAAGGTTCCCAGCGTGGAGGAAATCCAGGACGCTGTTGAAAAAGTTCTTATTGAAACAGGCCATGCTAGAACTGCCAAAGAATTTATACTATATAGGTCAGAGCGAACCCGTATCCGCGAAATGAATACCCGCTTAATGAAAATATTTGAGGACTTAACCTTTAAAGAGGCAAAAGATAATGATTTGAAACGTGAAAACGCTAATATAGATGGTGATACCGCTATGGGCACCATGTTAAAATATGGTTCCGAGGGTGCCAAGCAGTTTTATGAGATGTTCGTGTTAAATCCGGCTCACAGCGAGGCTCACAAAGCAGGAGATATTCATATTCATGACCTTGACTTTCTTACTTTGACTACCACCTGCTGCCAGATTGATATAGTAAAGCTTTTTAAAGATGGCTTCAGCACCGGTCATGGCTTTTTAAGGGAGCCTAATGATATACAGAGTTATTCCGCCTTGGCTTGTATTGCCATACAGTCCAACCAGAATGACCAGCACGGCGGCCAGAGTATACCTAATTTTGATTATGGTATGGCTTTGGGTGTGGCTAAAACCTATACAAAATTATACAGGCAAAACCTTATAAAAGCCTTATCCCTCCTTTCAAGCATCGAGGACTGGGAAGAAAAAGTAAGATCCATCATTGATACCATAAAAGAAAAGCATAATATTACACCTTCAATGAAGAATTTAAAAAGGTATCAGAGCTATGAAGCCCCTTTGCTTCTGGCAATTGAAAAGGATGAGGCCATAGTAAAAAAAGCTCAAGTATTTGCAGCTGAAAGAGCCGAAGCTGAAACTGACAGGACCACTTATCAGGCAATGGAGGCTTTTGTTCATAACTTAAACACAATGCACAGCAGGGCGGGAGCGCAGATACCCTTCAGTTCAATAAATTACGGAATGGATACCTCACCTGAAGGCAGGCTGGTAATGAAAAATTTGCTGCTTGCAACGGAAGCAGGCCTTGGAAACGGTGAGACAGCTATATTCCCAATACACATTTTCAGGGTTAAGGAAGGTGTTAATTACAACCCCGGCGATCCAAACTATGATTTATTTAAATTGGCTTGCAGGGTAAGCGCCAAAAGGCTTTTCCCAAACTTCTCCTTCCAGGATGCGCCTTTTAATTTAAGATATTATAAGCCCGGCAATCCTGAAACTGAAATATCCTATATGGGCTGCCGTACACGCGTAATCGGAAATGTCCATGATCCGGAACGGGAAATCACTTACGGAAGAGGCAATTTAAGCTTTACTACTGTCAACCTTCCTAAAATTGCATTGAGAAGCAATAAAAACATCGCTATATTTTTTGATGAACTGGACAGAAAAATAGAGCTTGTTACAAATCAGCTTATAGAAAGATTTGAAATTCAGGCGAGGAAGAAGGTCAAGAACTTCCCCTTCCTTATGGGACAGGGTGTGTGGCTGGATTCCGATAAGCTTAATTGGGATGAGGAGGTAAGGGAAGTCCTTAAGCACGGTACATTGACAATGGGCTTTATAGGCCTTGCCGAATGCCTTAAGGCATTGACAGGAAAGCATCACGGCGAATCCCAGGAGGCTCAGAATCTGGGACTTGAAATAATAGGCTTTATGAGAAGAAGGATGGATGAGGCATCTGAAAAATATAAATTGAATTTTACCCTCATTGCCACTCCTGCCGAAGGTACTGCCGGACGTTTTGTTGCAATGGACAGAAAGACCTTCGGAAATATAGAAGGCGTTACAGACAGGGAGTATTACACCAATAGCTTCCATATACCTGTTTATTACGAAATAAGCGCCTTTGACAAAATACGTTTGGAGGCCCCATACCATAACTTTACAAATGCCGGCCACATAACCTACGTGGAGCTTGACGGAGATCCTACAAACAATCTTGAAGCTTTCGAAAAGGTTATTCGTGCAATGAAGGAAGCTGGTGTAGGATACGGTTCAGTCAATCATCCCGTTGACAGAGATCCGGTTTGCGGTTATACGGGGATAATCGGTGATACCTGCCCTTCCTGCAAAAGAGAAGAAGGCGATATTAAATTTGAAAGAATACGCAGGATAACAGGCTACCTGGTAGGAACACTGGAGCGCTTTAATAACGCCAAACAGGCTGAAGTAAGAGACAGGGTGAAGCATCTTTAAGCTTTTAAATACGGCAGCATAAAGGAGGGTGTAAATGGGTGAACAATTAAGAATAGCAGGCATAGTGAAAGAATCCATCGTTGATGGCCCAGGCATCAGACTGGTTGTCTTTGCCCAGGGGTGCGAGCATAATTGCAAAGGATGTCACAATCCCCATACCCATTCCTTTGATGGCGGCACCTTGATTGATATAGATGATATAATAGAGCAGGTTAAAAAAAATCCCCTCCTTGACGGGGTGACCCTAAGCGGGGGCGAACCCTTTGAACAGGCACAGGCTCTTAGTGAATTAGCCGAAAAAGTGAAAAAACTGAATTTAAATGTAATTACCTATACCGGATATACAATGGAATATATACTTGAAAATAAAGAAGAACATCCGGGATGGGAAGAATTACTGAACTTAACGGACCTGCTTGTAGACGGGAAATTTGAGCTTGATAAAAAAAACATTCTTTTAAAGTTCAGAGGCTCGGAAAATCAAAGGATAATAGATGTTAAGGAGTCCTTAAAAACAGGCAATATAACAGAGGCCGTTCTTTAAATCAAAGAGTCTGCGGCGGCAGACTCTAATTTATATGCTTTCTTCCTTGCAGGATATATTCTTTTTAAGCTCTGCCAATTCTTTAGGTGTAAGCTGGCGCCACTTCCCTTTTTCCAGGCCGTTTAAATGTATGTTCATAATCCTTATACGCACAAGCTTTAAAACCTCATAGCCTAAGGCAAGGCACATCCTTCTTATTTGGCGGTTCAAGCCCTGGGTTAAAATTATTTTAAAGGTTCTGTCACTTACGGACCATACTTTGCAGGGCTTTGTTTTTGTCCCTAAAATCCTCACACCCTGTGACATGCTTTGTATAAAAAAATCGGTGATGGGCTTATTAACGGTTACAACATATTCTTTTTCATGATTATATTCGGCACGTAAAATTTTATTTACGATATCTCCATCATTGGTGAGAAGAATCAATCCTTCGGAATCCTTATCCAGGCGTCCTATGGGGAATATCCTTTCAGGATAATTCACAAAGCCTACAATATTTCCCTTTATATGCCTTTCAGTTGTTGATGTAATGCCTGCAGGTTTATTTAAGGCAATGTATACAGGCTTTGTTTTGCTTGCTATTATTTTTCCGTCCACCTTTACGATACTGCCCGGTACAACCGTGCTTCCCAGCTCTGCAGTAATGTCGTCAATAGTCACACGCTTAGCTTCAATATATTTGTCAGCTTCCCGCCTTGAACACAAGCCCGTTTCGCTGATAAACTTATTTATCCTCATTTGTAAAATCTCCTAAGTCCTCTAAAAAGAAGTCATATACAATATATTATTATCAAATTTATAAAAGGTAAATCTTTATTTTTTAGATTGTGTCCATGCTGGCGCACAAAAAGAGGCTGAAGCCTTTTTATAGCTACAGCCCCAGCCAACCTTTAAAGCTTTATTCTTATGCTAAAAGCTTTTTGCAGATATTTATTCCCGATACGGCTTCGTTTGCCCAATAATCCGCTCCTGTAAATTCCCTTACGGCCTCGTTGCATATGGTTCCGCCTATTATTATCTTTACCTGCTCCCTTAAGCCGGCCTGTGCAATAGCATCCACTACGTTCTTCATCTCAGGGTATGTGGAATTTAATAATGCGCTTAAGCCTAATACCTTAGTTCCCGTTTCGCGAACGGCTTCAACGAATTTTTCTGCCGGAACGTCAACACCAAGGTCAACTACCTTTATTCCATGGCTCTTTAAAAGGCCTACTACTATATTCTTTCCTATATCGTGAATATCTCCCTTTACAGTTCCGATAACCACCGTAGGAATTTGTGCATCAGCAGCCGAAGACTGTTCGGTAACCATTAAAGGCTCCAACTTTTCCATAACTCCCTGCATGATTTCTGCCGAAAACATTAATTCGGTAAGATAATATTCATTGGCTGCAAAAAGGTCTCCTACTGCCACTAATCCTTCATTGCATTCATTTACTATCTGAACGGGAGATACTCCCTCGCTTAACATACTGTCAACCAGCTCATAAACCGCTGTTTCGTTTAAATCTTTCAACGCTTCTGATAACTTTGTCATATTCTTTCTCCTCCTTCTTATGACCGGGTCATAACCCAGCTATATGCCATTCTATCAAGCCTTTCCCACCAATGCTTGATGAGCTCTTCATCACCGGGGATTATCCAATCGTTTTCAGCCTTTATGACATCCCATGGCGTAACTATTCCGGGTGCCGGGAATTCAACGCCGTTTGTTCCTGGAGTTCCCACCTTAGGCTCGGGTGCAGGGCCATCTGAATATTTTCCGTATTCAATGACTGCATCAATTAATGCCCTGAAGTTTTCGGGTTTTGTATCCTGAGGTATATGTCCGCCGCCCTGAGGTATCCAACCGCCGTCCTTGCCTACTGTCTCACAGAGAAGCTTAACCCTTGCCTTTATTTCTTCAGGAGTTCCTAAAATCAGCATATGGGTTGGAATTCCTCCGGTTATGCACTGCTTGTGACCGAAAGTTTCCTTAGCTTTGAATATATCAGCTTCATTGTCTACATCGCAAAGCACTGTGCCTTTGGGGAACTCGGCCATATGATGCCAATGAGGCTCCCAGTTGCCTTCGAGGAATATTCTGAACTTCCATCCTGCTTCTATTAAGGTCATTACGCCTTTGTAGAAGGTTGGCCAGTAGAATTTATCAAACTGTTTTGGAGACATAAAGCATGGCTTATGGGTTGCTATGAATATGGGCAGCTGCTTTTTAGGGTCAGCCGATGATACGGCTCTTGCAAGCTGGTCCTTTAAAATAGCTTCGCAGGCTTCAAGTACATCGTCAGGCTGCCTGAACATATCCCTCATTATTCCGTTAAGCCCGCGGAAATTATCCGAAAGAACGTCAAAGGGTGCGGTAAAGCCTCCTCTTACTGGCACCGGCATACCAACCTCATTTTGAAGCCTTCCTTCTCTTTCGCGAGTCAATCCAGCTGCAATTCCCTGGAGGAATCCTGATTTAAGGAAAGCCATGTAAGAGCGGGTGGAGCCCCTGTCCTTATACTCTCCTAAAACTCTGGGGAAATAACGATCCATTCTAAAGCCAATGGGGTCATCAATAAACATTCTGTATTCATCAGCCTTCATATACTCGCCTTCAACAAACTGCTGCAGTGAATTGGGATCTATATCACGTCCCGGCACCTTGTATAGCTTTGTGTTTACTACGTCATAGTTAGGTGAAAACTGAATGTTTGTCCTTACTGTATCCAGCTCAGGATGTTTTTTTGCAAAATCCACTTCAAGCTGTGCCCATATCTGCGGGTCATACATAATCTGCTGGTATGTATAGCCTGAATCCTTTTCCGCAAAATAATTGCTGTTAAATGCAAGGGGTACTCTGTCTGTAGGTTCCAAGGCTATAGCCGCAGTATAACGGCCTAATCTTTCATTGTATAATTTCTTAACATCTTCAGACATTTATAATCCTCCTATATTTTAATCTTTTAAGCTGTAACCGATTTAGGTTGAGCAACTTCTGCCTTTTTCTCCGTCATGAAGGAAATGAGAATACCGCATAAGAGATAAGTTGCAGCAATTGTCATCCAGACGATAAAGTAATTATTGCCGGTCAAATCCAGTACAATTCCCAAACCCAAGGGGAATATTACCGAACCTAGCTGTGCAACCCCGTTATAGAAGCCCATGGCAGTTCCCGCATGAGGTCCGGCTGCTGATTCTGCCTGCAGGGTGTTCAGGTTGTTACCCATAAAAGAACCTATAAGTCCCCTAAAAAGCATGACTCCCCAAAGTATACCTGTATCACTGAAAACAGCCAGTGATATCATAACAGCAGCTATTCCCACCGAACCTATATAGCAAACAGGTTTACGGCGCTTTAAGAAGTCGGAAACAATTCCCGATAAAGTAGGGCCTGCCATCTGAACCACCTGAGATGCTGCAACTATGCTTCCTGCAGCCACCAGGTCGAATCCGCGTCCTTGGCTTAAATAAACTAAAATCCACGTTGTAAATCCCTGTCCGGCACCTATTGATAAAAAGCATGCGATGGTACCTATAAGGAAGGAACGATTTAATATAACGTCTTTTGCAGCAGAGAGACCTTGTTTTTTAGGTGCGGGAGCATCGCTGGTAGATGCTGCCGGTTTTTTAGTTACAAGAGCTGCTCCTCTTTCCTTTGCAAATAAGAAGGTAAGAACAGCAACAACGAGACATATAATACCACCGTAGGTAAAAGCTGTCTGCCAGCCTGCAGTACGGATTACCGGTGCTAATATGCCGCTGGCAAAAGCACCGCCTACGCTAGGTCCTGTCATAACAAGTCCCATGGCTGTGGCTCTTGCCTTTTTAGGAAACCATGCAAGCTGGAATTTTACACCGCCTGCAAATAAAGGCCCGCTCCCTATTCCTGCCCCTATACGCAGTAAAAATATCATTGCGTAATTTGGAAACAAAGGAATTAAAAGAGTAAACAATCCTGTAACCAATGATGCTGCTGCCAGCACTTTTCTGGGTCCGAACTTGTCTATAAATGGGCCGGTTACAAAATTGGATACAACGTAACCGATATAAAAGGCTGTCATAAGCCCTCCTGCTGCCGTCATGCTTAAGCCTAATGAAGGTGCCGCAACAGGCAGTGCCGTTGACCATACATTTCTTGAAACAAAGGAAACGGCATAGGATAAAAGACACAGGACAGCTACTACCCAACTGTACCAACTGATTGGCAGTTCCTCTGTACTTGCATTTGCAGGTTTTACATCCGGAGATGCCATATTTTTATTCCTCCTTTTAGAATAAACTTATCAATACATCGCAAAGTACATCTTTTTAACCTTTTATCTTATGTATATTCTCGTGTTCATGAAAGAAGAATTTCATTTGTATAGGTAATCCAGCACGCCAAAAGGCATGTACATATAAAATGTGTCTATACACCTCCTTTCAAAGGAATAATTATAAAGGCCGGCATAATAATGCCGTCATTGCCATCCAATATGAAATTTTTATTAATCCTTTGTGTTTTAGCGTGACGATATGCTGTTGATGTGAGTTCAATA
The DNA here is from genome assembly GCF_001317355.1 of Oxobacter pfennigii. Classification (NCBI taxonomy): domain Bacteria; kingdom Bacillati; phylum Bacillota; class Clostridia; order Eubacteriales; family Clostridiaceae; genus Oxobacter; species Oxobacter pfennigii. The sequence continues at coordinate 246,869 of NZ_LKET01000021.1, read as the reverse complement.
GTTTGTAATCTTTTGCATGAATGTTTGATATGTAATATTGTATTTTAATAAACTAAGTTTCTTTTGTTACTAATATACTAAATAGTACAAATAATGTCAATAAATTAATAATAAATTATATTAATGCTATTAATTGTTATAAATTAAGCCTCAAGGCAATAAAAACAAGTACGGATAGCTTTTAAAGGAGCTATCCGCACTTGTTTTTATTTGAGGTAATTGTAATGGTGACTCTTAAATATATACGAAAAAAACTGAATTGTACATTTTAGTTCAATCTTTATAATAAAAATATTTCAATTTATTGTAAGTATATCCCCATAGGTAAATATTGTCAATATTATTATAATAAATTTAATATAATTTATTATTTGACAGTATTTAGAAAGTGTTGATATTATTTATATAATAAGCATTTGCAGTCATTAATAAAACTTTATTGTAAGGAATGTGGAATACTATGAAAAATAAAGAGTATGCCAATTATTCATCAAGCAGCTGCAATACAAAGGAAATTATACTTTCTGCTGCGAAACAACAGTTTAGTGAACAGGGCTATCTTAAAACCACCATAGCCAGCATTTTTGAATTGATAGATGTTCCTATGGGTGTTTTTACTTATCATTTTAAAACCAAGGATAATTTAGTAAGGGAAATACATGTCCAGTTCTACAAGCAGATTAATGACCTTGTTGAAAGCAATCTTAATGTACCGCAGGATAATTACTTTTTAAGGCACCTTCTGAATTCCAGGATTTTTTATAAAGTAATTTTAGAAAATGAAAAAAACTCCAGGTTTTACTACGAAGTCCTTTATGAAAAATCAAATTACAGATTCAACAGCGGTATAGTCATCCCGAAGCTCAGAAAATACCTGGAGGAATTCAATGTGCTGATAACTGAAGAGGAATTTCAAAGCATAGTACTTTTAAATGCAGGAGCACGCAGAGAATTCTTCTTGAATTATTTTGAAAAAAAAATTATACTCCCTGTGGATGATGTGGTCAATTTACTGGAAGGGTTTATTCCCAGAATGTTTAAAATTGATCAGAATCTCATTGACAGTATTATTTTAAAATCCATGAACCTTACAAGTTCTTTGGATTACAGCTCAATAAAATTTTTAGTGTAAATTAAAATTTACAAAGGAGGATTTTAAAATTGTACAGTTTCAGAAATGACTACAGCGAAGGAGCTCATCCGAGAATTCTGGAGGCTTTGGTAAATACTAACCTAATTCAGACGGAAGGATATGGAGAAGATATTTATACACTTGAAGCCATAGAAAATATTAAAAATCACATTGGCTCAGATGATGTTCAAATACATCTTATTTCCGGCGGAACCCAAGTAAATTTGATTGCCATTTCAGCTTTTTTAAGGCCTCATGAGGCGGCCATAACAGCTTCTAGCGGCCATATTGCCGTCCATGAAACAGGGGCTATAGAAGCTACGGGACACAAAGTGATAACCGTTGATGTAAGTGATGGAAAATTAAACCCCTCACATATAAAAAGTGTCTTAGATGTACATACAGATGAACATATGGTTAAGCCCAAATTGGTTTATATATCAAATTCAACAGAGGTCGGAACAATCTATAGCAAGAAAGAGCTTTACGAATTAAGCACTTTTTGCAGAGATCACAACCTGATATTATTTATGGATGGCGCACGTTTAGGCTCTGCATTATGCTCCTATGAAAATGATCTTAAATTAAACGACATTAAAGCTTTAGTGGATGCCTTTTACATAGGCGGTACCAAAAACGGGGCTCTTTTAGGAGAAGTGTTGGTCATTGTAAACTCTGACCTAAAGGAGGATTTCAGATACCACATAAAGCAAAAGGGTGCCCTTCTTGCCAAGGGAAGATTGCTTGGAATACAGTTTAAGGAGCTTTTCAAGGACGATTTATTTTTCTCCCTCGCCAAACATGCAAATTCAATGGCTGACATATTGAGGGGCGGTATAGAAAAAGCAGGCTTTACTTTCCTTACCTGCTCTCCTTCAAATCAGCTTTTTCCAGTTCTGCCTGATTGTTTAATTAAAGAACTGGAGAAAAAATATGCTTTTAATACATGGGCTAAGATTGATGATAATACCACCGCAATACGCCTTGTTACATCCTGGGCTACTGAGGAAAAGGCAGTTCTGTCTTTCATTGACGATCTAAAAAACTTAATGTCTCGATAAAAAATCCTATACAATATGTTTTCTTTATTAAAAGACCATGCCATATCAACCTCAATTTTAAACATGGGAGGAATTAAAAATGAAAGTTATTAAAAGAGATGGGCGCCTTCAGGAATTTGACATAAATAAGATAAAACTTACGGTGCAGAAGGCATCGGACGAGATAGGACAGCCCTTAACAGGAGCCGATATCAATAATTTATCAAAGGCTATAGATGAATGTATACGTAAAGAGAACAGAAAAGAACTTCCCACCAAAGACATATTGGAAATTGTACTTGATAAGCTTATTGAGTTTGGCTTTACTGCTGTTGCCACTAATTATAAAGAACACGAAACAAATTTTTATAAAGATAAATAATTTTCAAAAAGGCTGCGTATTGATTAATATAGTCATACACAGCTTTTTAACATAAGGGCATTGACATGAATTTGTAAAAAACAATACGTCATTTTATTACAATTTTTTTTACAAATTAACAATGCATTAATATATTTCTTTTAATATGATATATAATAAGAATAGTATTACAAGCTATTAACCTTTACAAAAATTCAAAAATACCGAAAAAATATACAGAGCCACACTAAATTGTATAATGTACAATTTAAGATTCACCTGCTCTTAAAAAAGTTACAAAACGTATCATAAACAATTGTTTCTACTTATTGTTAATAACTCGGTAAGGGCATAACATTAAAAGAAAAGAGGGGTTTGCATGCGTAGTATAACTTATGGCGATGTATCATTTGAAAAGATGTGCCACATCATTAAAGACTATGTCTCCAAAGAAAAATGGCACCAGTACAAAATAGCCGTGGGCACCGATTCTCAAAATTTCGATATCACTAAGGTCGTTATAGTTGTTGCTGTCTGGAAAATCGGCGGCGGCGGGATATTCTTTTACGATATAAAACGAGTCAAAAAGATTTCAAATATGCGCCAGAAAATATTCTACGAAACCAGCCTCAGCCTGGAAATGGCCGAAAAGCTATCTGGAAGTCTGGAGAAGGAAGACCTGGAATGCGATATAAGCATCCATGTTGACGCCGGTGACGATGGGCCTACCTCAAAGCTTATACCGGAAATTGTAGGATGGATTACTTCCTGCGGATTCAAATGCAACACAAAGCCTCACTCTTATGCTGCCTCTTCAATTGCCAACAGATATTCAAAATGATATTCAATATTTATATTTCTGCTGCCGTATAGTCTCTGTCTACGGTTATAATGATATCGTACTTAGGGTGGATTTTATTAACTTCATGGGCTATTTCATCCTTTAAACTGTTTTCTATATTTTTTGGCTCTTTTTTATTAAAAGGTATTACTATATCAAATATCAGGCTTTTAAATTCCCCGTCTCCAACTACTCTAAAATCGTGAAAGGAGCTTACATCTGGAATTTTTCTTATAATGCCTGCAACTTCTTCCATTGCTTTTATGGTGGTTTCACAATCCATACAAATGGGATCCATATGTATAACCACAAAGATATTGAGCTTCTCTGAAATTTCCTTTTCCGCCCTGTCTATATCTTCATGAAGGGCCATAATATCCACATTGTTCGGGACCTCCGCGTGAAATGATGCCATGGACCTTCCCGGTCCGTAATTATGTACTATGATATCATGAACCCCCTTTATATTTTCGTAGGACAAGGCCAATCTTTTAAGCTCTTGGACAAGTGCTGCATCCGGCGGCTGGCCTAAAATAGGCCCTAAGGTCTCTTTCATTATGGAAATGCCCGCCCATATAATCAATAAGGCTACAGCCATACCCACATATCCGTCAATATTTATATTAAAAAAATTAGACATAATAAGAGAAAAGATAATACAGGCTAAAATAAGCATATCGTTGAATGAATCAGCACCTGCGGCCAATAGAGCCTTAGAATCAATTTTTCTGCCAATGGATTTATTAAAATTGCTCAGCCAAAATTTAAGAGGTATGGCTGCAATTATTATGATGAATGAAACAAAATCAAACTCCATGGGCATGGGATTTATAATTCTTGAAAATGAGCTTTTTATAAACTCAAATCCCATCATGAGGATGAGTGCCGCAACTATTAATGCAGAAAGGTATTCAATACGCCCATATCCGAAGGGATGCTCCCTGTCTGCAACCCTGTTTGAGAGCTTGAACCCAGCTAAGATAATTATGGATGAAGTGGCATCTGATAAGCTGTTAAAGGAATTTGCAATAACTGCAATACTGTTTATGGAAAGGCCTATAATAAAACCTATTAGAAAAAGTATAAAATTAACTGCCATACCCGTGACACTGCTTACAACACCAAAAGCTTCCCTTACTTTTTTATCCTGGGTATTCTCATGATCATTTACAAATTTTTTAATAATCATTTGTGTCAGCATGCTGATATTTCCTCTTTAAATAATAATTTATCATTTCTATATAACATTTAATTCTCAATTTTCTTTGACGGTAATGGAGGTATGTCTATAGCCAGAGGACCTGCTTGGGAAAGTGGGAGATTAAATATAGGGAAACCGGCAGCATATGGTGCTATGGCATATAGCTGGTAATAAAATGTTATTCCATCTCCTGTAAGTATAAAATCATCTTCCGAATAATATTTATATATATCTTCTTTATAATTTTCAAAATAAAAAAACTCCTCTGTTCCCTTTGCCTTTTCAATTTTTGAAAGCACTGTCTCGTAAACTTTTTCAAGAGCTTCTTCTTTGCTGACCCCGAAAATATCGGACAGCGACAGCTTTTTACCGGTTTTCAAATCAAATGTAGCAGAATGCCATATGGACATGGGGTGGGCACCGCCGGTATACCGGTACTCCTTGCTTAATACCGAAAGCAAATTATTGCCGTTATAGCAAATTTCAATATTTATACCATAGGAATAAGGCCGATAAGTATACCCATTGACCCTGGCAGATTCCCTATCCGACTTGGCAATTTCTAATTCCTCAGTAATAATGCTGTTGATAAAATCATCAGTTTGCTTTTTATAGTACTTATTTATAGCCATGATATTGTCGTCATTATCAGGATTGCTTATTTCAGGGCGGATTATTTTATATTCCAGTAACAGGCTTTCGTCTATTTCATCTTTGATGGACTGCGTATAAGTCTTATAGGATATTTTTACAGGAGCTGAAACCGTTCCTTTGCTTATCTGTGACTGTTCATCCTTCACATTGTATATTGCTTTTTGCTGTACATCCTGATTCATCACGTCCTTGGCATTTTGGGACATGTTGATATACCCTATATTATTGCATCCGGTCAGCATAAAAACCGCAGCTATTGAAGCAATCAACATGTTTTTAATATTTTTTTTACTTTTCATTTGTTTCCCTCCAAAGTCGAATTTTCCATAAGAAAGACGTACATGCATAAACCTATGTTCCGAAGCCTTTTTTCTATTTAAAAATACTCTATTTCAATTATACCAGTTAAATTTTACTTTTTCGCAACCCCTATTATTATGTATTTCCATTTATCCGGTACTATTTTATTAAGAAAAATCCTGTCCAATGTGCTTAAAATCCCTCTCTGTCCTTCGCTTCTGCCTAAGGCCGCCAAAAAACCCGTAGTCAGATATTTGGAATGAGAAAATCCTCCTAAAAACTCCTTGATTTCATCAATGGATACATATCTCCAGGTAGAGCCCCACCTGACGAATTTATCTCTTAGCACTTTATGAAAGGGTGAAGCTGTTAAATTCTCTGCAAAAAATAACTCGCCTCCTGGTTTTAAAACCCTGTATATCTCCTTTACAGCTTTTATTTGCGCTTCTTTATTATCGTTGTAGCCGATGCCTCCCAAAACCGATTTAAATACTATAATATCAAAATAATCATCTTCATAGGGTATGCTGGTGGCATCAATATTGGAGTACTCTATTAAGTCATTGAGCCTGTATTTTGCATGAAGCTCCCTTGCTTTTTCAGTAGGGCCGTTTACATCGCTGCATACAACACGGCAGCCCTGTTTTGCAAGCCATAAGGACAGGCCTCCGTTTCTGCTGCCTATTTCTAAGGCATTGGCACATGAAAAATCCCTGGAGCTCTCCTTTGTCCAGAAATCCAATGAGGGGCTCCAGCTTTTTATATCCCACTCAATAATATCTGCAATTTCCGTATCATATTTTGTATACATGCTTTTCCTGCTCCCTAAAAATAATACTTTCCTCTGAGTATTATTTTCCAAAGCTTCCACTGCTTATACATCAGCATGTACACCCATCAAAAAAGCATCAATGTATTTTAAAACATTGATGCTTTTCTGCCTCCTGCTATTTTCAATATGATTCATTTCACTCCCCATGACTTAGAATCTGTAAACTCAATTCTTTAAGGTTTGGGGAGGCTCTCTTTGTTAAGGAATGTCCTCAATTTATCACCATAACTCGCTTACGCTTAAACAATGGTGAAGCTTTCCAAAGTCCCGTTAACAGCTTTTACAGTAATTTTGCAATGTTCCCCTCATCATATTGAAATAGCATATACGCTTCATTTGCTATGCAAAATGTACCAGTTGGTAATTTAACGCATCTATTATCCTAATTTAGCTATGACCAGGTCTCCCATTTCCTTGGTGCCCACAAGCTTTTTGCCCGTCTCCATTATATCTCCGGTACGATAGCCGTCTTCTAATACACCGCGGACGGCATCTTCTATAAGCTGTGCTTCCTTTTCAAGGTTGAAGCTGTAGCGAAGCATCATTGCTGTTGATAAAATGGAAGCCAAAGGATTGGCTTTATTTTGTCCTGCAATATCAGGAGCTGTACCGTGTATGGGCTCGTAAAGTCCTAATGTGCTGCTTCCTAAGGATGCGGAAGGCAGCATTCCTAAGGACCCTGTCAGCATGGATGCCTCGTCGCTCAATATGTCTCCGAACATGTTGGATGTCACTATTACATCAAACTGCCTTGGATACCTTATAAGCTGCATTGCACAATTGTCCACATACATGTGTGAAAGCTCAACTTCCGGATATTCTTTGGCAACTTCTATAACAACCTTTCTCCATAGCCTGGAGCTTTCAAGTATATTGGCCTTATCTACAGAGCATAATCTTTTATTTCTCTTCATAGCCGCATTAAATGCAACGCGGGCTATGCGTTTTATCTCACCGGTATTGTAAACTTCTGTGTCCGTCGCCTCATATCCGCCTGGAACCTCCTTTAAGGTTTTAGGCCCGAAATATATTCCTCCCGTAAGTTCCCTTACTACGAGTATGTCAATACCATCGCCTATTATTTCTTCTTTCAGCGCAGATGCTCCCTTAAGCTGGGAAAACAATACCGCCGGGCGAAGGTTTGCAAATACACCCAATCCCTTTCTCAAGCCTAAAAGAGCCTGCTCCGGCCTTAGCTCACCGGGGAGGTCATCCCATTTGGGACCGCCTACGGCGCCTAACAGCACCGCGTCACTTTTTTTACACTCATCAAGAGATTCTTGGGGCAATGGATGTCCGAAAGAATCTATGGCATTACCGCCTGCCGGAACCTCCGTAAAGGAAAAGCTATGGCCGAATTTTTCACCTATGGCATTTAATACTCTCCTGGATTCATATGTGACCTCAGGACCGATTCCGTCGCCGGGTATCAACGCTATTTTCATCAGCCCTGCACCCCTTCTTTAATATAATTTATAAGTCCGTCTTTAGCTATAATCTCCTGTATGAAAGGAGGGAATGGAGCTATGCTGTATTCCTTGTTCTGGGTCAAATTTTTTATTACACCCTTCAAAACATCGATTTCAAGTTGGTCCCCTTCATTTATTTCAGAAATTGCCTCGGGACATTCTATTATACCCAAGCCTGTGTTTATGGCATTGCGGTAAAAAATCCTGGCGAAGGAAGCAGCAACAACAAAGTCTATTCCTGCAGCCTTAAGGGCAATAGGCGCATGCTCTCTTGAAGAGCCGCATCCAAAATTCTTGCCTCCTACCATTATGTCTCCTTTTTTAACCCTTTTAACAAAGCTTGTATCAATGTCTTCCATGCAGTGGCTTGCAAGGAAGGCAGGGTCGGAAGAATTAAGATAACGTGCAGGTATAATTACGTCTGTATCTATATTATCTCCGTATTTAATAACGTTTCCTTTTATCATTTAAAGTACCTCCTCCGGTGAAGAAATTTTTCCCGTAATGGCTGAAGCAGCAGCAACTACAGGACTTGCAAGGTATACTTCGCTTTCAGGATGCCCCATTCTTCCTACGAAATTACGGTTTGTTGTAGCAACGGCCCTCTCCCCTTTGGCAAGTATGCCCATGTGTCCTCCAAGGCAGGGTCCGCAGGTAGGAGTGCTTACCGCCGCGCCGGCCTCTATGAATATTTCAACTAGGCCTTCTTTTATAGCCTGCATATAAATCTTCTGTGTAGCAGGGAAAATTATAACCCTTACATCAGGGGATACCTTCCTGCCCTTTAATATGGAAGCTGCTGCTCTTAAATCGCTAATTCTTCCGTTAGTACATGAACCTATAACAACCTGGTCTATTTTCACATCACCGACCTTATCGATGGTCCTGGTGTTTTCAGGTAGGTGAGGGAAGGAAACTACCGGCTTTAATGACGACAAATCTATTTCAATGACCTGTGAATAGGAAGCATCCTCATCGGCTTTGAAGATCTTATACGGCTTTTTAGAGTGTTCTTTCACATATTCAAGGGTTAGTTCATCTACCTCAAATATTCCGTTTTTGGCTCCTGCTTCAATTGCCATGTTGGCAACTGTAAAACGGTCATCCATATTTAGATAACCTACTCCGTCACCGGTAAATTCCATAGACTTGTAAAGAGCTCCGTCCACGCCAATCATACCTATTATATGAAGTATTATATCTTTTCCGCTTACAAATCTGGCCGGCTTATTCTTAAGGACAAATTTTATGGCTTCGGGCACTTTAAACCAGGCCTCTCCTGTTGCCATACCTGCTGCCATATCTGTACTGCCTATTCCTGTTGAAAATGCACCTAAAGCCCCGTATGTGCAGGTATGGGAATCGGCTCCTATTACCACATCTCCCGGAACTACTAGGCCTTTTTCAGGAAGAAGAGCATGCTCTATACCCATCTGGCCTACTTCAAAATAATTTACAATACCCATGGAACGGGCAAAATTTCTCATGATCTTATTTTGCTCGGCAGATTGTATATCCTTATTAGGTGTAAAATGGTCCGGCACCAGGGCTATTTTTTCCTTATTAAATACATCCTTTACCCCTATTTTTTCAAATTCTTTGATTGCAACGGGTGATGTAACATCATTCCCTAAAACCAGATCCAATTTTACTTTGATAAGCTGTCCGGCTTCTACGCTGTTAAGCCCTGCGTGGTCAGCCAGTATTTTTTGAGTCATTGTCATCGGCATTTTTATATATCCTCCTTATTAAAATTTAATTTTGTTAATCCATATATTTTATAAGCATATATTCTATTGAATCAACAAGGGCTATCCAGCTGGCTTCCAGTATATTAGTGGATACTCCCACAGTCCCCCATGACCTTTCACCGTCTGTTGATTCAATATGAACACGCACTTTTGCCGCGGTGGCAGTCGTTGTGTCCAAAACCCTTACCTTGTAATCCACAAGCCTCATTTTATTAAGCTGAGGATAAAATACCGTAAGGGCTTTTCTTAGTGCAATATCCAGTGCATTTACCGGACCATCGCCTTCTGATGCAGTTAACTCTTGTACCCCGTTAACCCATATTTTTATTATTGCAGTAGCACTGTTTCCGTTTGACCAGGGTTCGTCTGATATAACCTTGAAATCGCTGACCTCGAACAGCTTTTTATATCTGCCTAAAGCCCGGCGTATAACAAGCTCAAAGGAACTTTCCGCCCCTTCAAACTGATAACCTTCATGCTCCAGTCTTTTTAACTCTGCTATTATGTTGTAAGTTTCTTCTGAATCCTTGGTAATTGCAGGATCCACTTTTTGTATACTGGTCAACACAGTACTTCTCCCGGACACCTCCGACATCAAAAATCTCCTGCTGTTTCCCACCAGTTCTGGAGGAATATGCTCAAAGGAATGGGGGTTTTTAGATACTCCGTCTATATGCATGCCCCCTTTATGGGCGAAAGCGCTGTGTCCTACAAAAGGCGCTCCCGAATAGTGGGTCATATTGGCAAGCTCGCTTATAAAACGGGATGCGGCTGTCAATTCCTTTAAAGCCCCTTCAGGCAGGCATCTGTACTTTAGCTTGATTTCAAGGTTAGGTATTATGGTGCATAAATCCGCATTCCCGCAGCGCTCCCCATAACCGTTCATCGTTCCCTGAACCTGAGTTACACCCCCTATTACCGCCATAATGGAATTAGCAACGGCCATACCACCGTCGTTGTGGCAGTGTATACCTATAGGTGCATTGATTTCACCTATGACTTTTTTTACTATATCTCTGATTTCATTAGGCAAAGTCCCGCCGTTGGTATCGCAAAGCGTGATCCAATCGGCTCCCGATTGAAGGGCCGCCTCTAGAGTATCTATGGCATAGGAAGGGTTTGCTTTATAGCCGTCAAAGAAATGCTCGGCATCATAAATTACTTCCTTATCCTTATGCTTCATATATCTTACGGTATCTCTTATCATACAAAGATTTTCTTCTAATGTTGTCCTTATAATATCTGTCACATGAAAATCCCAGCTCTTCCCGAATATAGCAACGGAAGGTGTCTCGGCTGATAAAAGGGACATTATATTAGCATCCTTATCAACTTCGACGTTTGCCCTTCTGGTACTCCCAAAGGCAGTAAGCTTAGCGTTTTTAAGCTTTAATTCCTTCAATCTCTGGAAAAATTCAATATCCTTTGGATTTGAACCCGGATTTCCGGCTTCAATATAATCTACTCCCAGCCCATCTAACTTTGCTGTTATTTTAAGTTTATCTGCCACAGTGAAGGAGATGCCTTCGCCCTGAGCTCCATCTCTCAGTGTTGAATCATAAATACAGATTTTCTTTACCATTTTGTAATCCCCATGAAGAACCACTCCCTAAAAATAAATTTTTCTTTGTACTCATTTGTAAGGCATTCCGCAATATTTTACTGCCTTACAATAAACACATCATAGAATTATTATAAAGATATAAAAAATCTCTATATACTTCCGTATATAGAGACGCTTGTTTAACGTGGTACCACTCTATTTCATCACTTGAAAAAGTGACCTTATTGATAGGTTCTAACAAACCCCGGCATATTAACGTATGCCAGCCGCAAAGGCTTACTGGATAAATTCAGCCCTTATGCTCGGGATTGATCATTGCTATCCAGTCAGTACCGGTTTTCAGCAGCCACCGGCTCTCTGTAACTGATATCAGATAGTTTTGTATCCGTCATAACATTTAAACGTTATAATGATTAAATTATCAGCAGTCCTTTAAATGACTTAGTGCAATCTTTGCAATAAGCATCATTTGTTATTGGTTATGATATCACTCGTGAAGATTATTGTCAACTTTTAAAACTATTCAAACAATTCACTCATTTCAATGCCTAAGCAGCTCTTAATGGAAACATGTTTACATTTATATTAAATAATAATATAGTGAAATCAGACAACTTAACCAGTTATTTTGAAAGGTTCTTTATTCTTGATATTATAATGGAGAGCAGCAATGATTGGCACGGATTCACTTAAAAAATCACAGGATAATACTTATAAAAATTTACAAATAAAAAGGATGTCCTATTTTTATATAATTATTGCCGCAATATTGTGGGGCACCGTTGGCATATTGGGCAAAAAGCTTGGTGAATCAGGCTTTGATAATTTACAGATAGTTTTTATCAGGGCTATGGGGGCTTGTGTTGCTTTAAGCTTGTTTCTGCTCATAAAAGATAAAAATCTTTTCAAAATCAAGCCCCGCCATTTTATTTATTTCATAGGTACGGGAATATTAAGCTTTGTATTTTTCAACTGGTGCTATTTTATAGCCGTAAATAAAACTTCCATAGCAGCTGCAGCCATACTTTTATATACCGCACCAACTATAATAATGGTTCTCTCTTCAATTTTATTCAAAGAGAAGATGACTCAGAATAAGATACTGTCTTTGGTTTTGACTTTCATAGGATGTTTATTAGTTACAGTCTTTGTACAGGGAACAGGTCAGCAATTTACCATTACAGGTATCCTTGCCGGATTAGGTGCAGGCTTTGGATACGCACTTTACAGCATATTCGGAAGGTATGCCCTTGAAAAATATCATTCACTTACTGTCACTTGTTATACCTTTATATTTGCATCCATAGGCTTGGTCCCCATAACTGACATCAAAGAAATGTTCATTCTGTTTTCAGACATAAATGCCATAATTTATGCAATCTTATTGAGCATGGCCGGTACGGTAATGCCTTTCTTATTATATACAAAAGGCTTATCTAATTTAGAAACAGGAAATGCTTCAATAATTGCGACCTTAGAGCCTGTAGTTGCCGCTCTTCTTGGCATTATTCTTTATAATGAGCCTGTTACTGTTTTTAAAATTGCCGGAATATCCTTAGTCATATTTGCTCTGTATATAATCAGAGAAAAAAAGCACCAGCAATAAAAAGGCCTCCTAAAGGCACGCTTCAATAAGGAAACTTGGCCATACACCAAACCGATACGGAAAAGCAAAAAAGAGGCGTCCCGCAAGGGATGACGCTTCTTTTCACACATAAATCAACTTCAGGATGATTATGCATATATCATAAAAATAACAGTAATTCCTTCTATCAGCTCCTTTAAATTATTAGGTGAAAACAACTGTAATGAAGTTCCGTAAATTGCTGCCCGGTAAATTCAATCACTCCACGTTACAATTAGAGGATCCTTGTTTACTGGTATGCAGGCAGGTACGTTATCCGCAAAACTTTTGTCAAGGCTATGCTCATAATTTCCAACGTAAGTCAGGCCTGTACGATCATAAATGGCAAGGTAGAAGCTGTTATTCTTCCGGGATGCATTCCACCCGTCCTGAAATGCTGAGACTGCTAGCTCTTCCCCGTTATAATCCATACTGACTTCGTTGGAGAAAATGTAACCAAGTTCCTCATATTCGTTAAATTGCGCCGTGAACCGAACTTCGTAATTGCCTGACCCATCTGGCGCAAGCAGCGCAAATCTGCCGTCGTTAACGGCTGGAACGATAAAATCATCATAAATATAGAGGTTTCTAAACACTGAGCCTTCAACGGCCTTCAATATTTCAAGCTTTTGAAGCTGCTTCATTGTTTCTGCGTCAATTACCGTCAGCATATAAGCTCCGTTTTCAATTGTAACAAGAAGAAGCCTGTTTTTTTGCGCGTTTGTTTGGAGGGATACGACTTCGGCCCGCTCTGAATCTATCCGAAACACCATTTGAAGCTCATCCGCCGTCAGGATTCCATCATTACCGTCCTCATTGTGCAGCGGGAAATAGTAGATCCCGTAACCGCCCGGGATGTGGCTGGTATCCAGCAGCTTCCCGTCTTCTGTTCGGAAGGAGAGAGTAAAAAAGCAGCTGTCATCGGTTACAACGCCTTCAGCTTTAAGGTCAACACTGCCGTCCTTAATAGTTGACGTGCCAATGCTGAAGATCTTGCCGGCGCTGTCTTTTTCAATGCTTATTTCTACTCTATGCTCCGGGTGGACAGGGATACGGAAATAGTCCGCGAAAATCGCCAGCGTCTCCTCGTTGACGGCAAAACCAATAAACGGTGTATCAAAGTTTACTATTATCGGATAAAAATCAAAATAATCCTTGATATATACCCTCTCTGTACGTTCCTCACCGGGCTCGGTACGGCTGGCCACATCCTTAGCCAGTGCGGATTGGTCCGCCATGTCAATGCTGCCTGTAGTGCTGAGGCCGTAGTCACCAAACGTACTGTCAAAATAAATACCGTGGTATGAAATAGTGCGGCTTGTATAAATCTTTGTTTGTGAGAAAGTAAAATCAGTGCTGATCTCTGGATTTTCACCGACGGTATAGCGGGTGTCCCAGAACAGCCGATAGTCGCAGTGGGTACGGATATCGGCCGTAATCCCATCCGCTACTGATTTGTCACCATACAAAACCGTTTCCTCGATGGTAGCTTTGTCCTTTCTCTCATCCACCAAGTCGTGTGCATAGTATAGGGAACCGGCAGCGAGAACCAGCAGCAGAATGGTTACTATTAAGCTCTTACGCATGGCGCACCCCTTTCATTCTTCGTCCGTCAGGTCAGACAGTGCCTTGCTGACCCGATCGGCCTTGTAGTGATAGGTTTCCTTGACATAGTCCATCAGTCTCCTGCCCGATTCCTCAAGCTCCAGCATGGACACGTCCCCGACGATTTTGCCCCGGCGGATGAGTACCGCCCGGCCGATGAAGCTCTCCACTTCTTCTATAAGGTGAGTGGACAGGAATATGGTTTCCGTAGGCCCCAGAATTCCCAGCAGCACCTTATAAAAGTCCTCACGGTTGAATACGTCGTTTCCGGCGAAAGGCTCATCCATCAGTATATACTCCGCACCCTGGCACAAGGACAAAATAACCTCCAACTGGTTCTTTTGACCGGTAGAAAATTGCCGCAGCGCCTTGTATTTTGGCAAATCAAAAAACTCCAGCAGACCGTTAAAGCGCTTTTCACTGAACCTAGGGAAGTGCAGCCCATAAAACTCTTTGTGCGCCGTGGCGGTAAGGTTTGGAAAGAAGGAATGTTCACTGGTGGCAAAGGAGAGCCTTGAAATATTCTTGCGGGTGACAGCCGCTCCGTCCAGCGTAATCTCACCGGAAAAGCGCAGGAAACCAAGGATGCATTTCATCAGTGTGGTCTTTCCAGCGCCGTTTTCGCCGAACAGCCCAACGATTTGACCTTGTGGCAAAGTCAGGCTCACATTATCCAGCGCCCGCTTGCCGCCGTAGGATTTGCTCACATTTTTTATCTCCATCATATCGCTACCCCCAATAAAACACTCCATATTTTTTGCCACTGATGCGGCGTCAGGCAGGCCTTCGGCGTAAAAGCCATGTAGATTGCAAAGTAAATAAGCAGCAGCATTAACGCCGCGCACAGGCTGGCTGTCACAGCCAGCACAGGCAGGGTAACACATCGCCTATGCAGTTCAAAGCGGCTGGGCAGCCGCTTCATCAGGTAAATGCTTTTACTGCCCTGATAGTGATAGGCATAATGATAAATAATGACCGCCGACATACACAGTTCCAGAATCAGAAAGCCAATGAGACTGCTGCCAAGTACTTCTATAAAATCCGGCATTGTTGCGGAGATATCGAGCACCCGTAATGAGCCATCCCATAAGAACAGCGAACTATAATCATTTAAATAACGGATTAGGAATCCGAAGCTGTACAAAAGGCTCACAGCACCGCCCCAGGCGAACCATTTAAGTTCCTGACGGACGTTGGCACCCGGCGGCACATAGCGTTCAAACTTACGCTCAAGATCCATTCTCACCGCCACGCTCCTTCCAAATCCCGGCTACCGCACCTGCCGCAATACATAAGGCCACAAGGGAAAGAAAAATATCGCTTCCGAAACTGCCCATTGCATTTGGAAAGCTCACGGCAACGATTACTGCCAGTACAACCACAGCGCTTCCCCTCTCGCCGCGCCTTTGCCGAAATGAAAAGCAGGATGCACAGACACCGAGGGTCAGGATTAGAATGCCGTTGCGCACATACCTGCTAATCTCCTCCAGTGGCAGCAGACTGTGCAAAAAGTTGCTGCGGTAAAATGCTAGAAAAATTGTCTGGCCGCTCACATACGCCGTATCCATTTGTGTTACATAGAGACGGCACAGCACCAGGACTATTACAAGCTGAACTGCCCAAAAGAGAAAGAAGCAGACGGCGTTATAGCCTGCCCACAAAAAGACGACGGCTTCCTCCCGGACAGACAGTCTTTGCACGGTATATCTCAGCTTACCTCCGCCAAACTCACTGCCGGTCATGCTTAGAAGCGCACACAGCAGGAGAAAGCATATGCCGCATACGAGCGCGATCCGGCTTTGGCGTAGCAGCTGTTCCAGGCCAACAGGATCTCCGCTTGGCATTTTTTGCAGCACAAACCAGAACAGCGCGCCTTCAATAGCCGCCATGGCCGTAAACAGCCCCAGTATCTTGTATATCGTACTCCTTGCTGCCAACATCAATACTGATAAATGTCGTTTCATATTCATAGCTCCTCGTCTATTATTGCCACAGTTTATCGACCAGCGAAATCGCTTCTTCTTTAGAAACGCCCATTTTTTTCATGGCATTTATAATGGCCCTTGCGTCGCTCTCCAACAGCTGCCTGCGTATACTCTCCACCTTCGCCTCATCCAGCACCGCATAACTTTTCGCGCCGGAATGAGATTCGATTATGGCTTCCTCTTCCAATAACCGGTACGCCTTTTGTACTGTGTTGGGGTTGACGCCTAAGAGCGCCGAAAGGACGCGCCGGGATGGCAGTTCCTCCCCATCCTGGATGCTTCCGGCGATGATGCCCTGCTTGATGTGCCGGACGATCTGCATATAGATGGGAGTGCCATCTTCTATAATGAATTGTTCGAAAGAAATCATGGCACACGCCCCTCGGTCTTAAAATCAAACCGTATTACTCATATAATACAGCTTATGACTGTATTATATGAGTAATACGGTTAATTTGTCAAGCAGATATATTAATTTCCTGATATTCATGCAGAGCTTTTAAACCTCTTCATAGAGAGGATTGGGGTTGGCGAGTGAGAGGAAGGGATACTTCAGAACAGTGGGGCAAAAGATTGTCATCACTACCGTGACATCGGAGTCACCAGCGCTTTCGCAAAAGAAGATGAAAAAATAACCAATAACGGCAAAGGCAGGCAGCTTAATCTGCTGTCTGCCTTTGCCAAATACCACAGTTCATAAAATGTTCCTATGGTAAACCGCATAACTTCAGCGCCTTTTTATTATGGTATTATTAACCTACTTATTTTTCAAATCTTCAATTTCTTCTTCTACTTCTGCTGCGCCTTCTATGTAGAATTTTTCTTCTTCGGGATCCAACTCTTTTAACAGCCTTAAAAATTCTCCCGCATGAACCCTTTCTTCATCGGCAATATCCTTTAACACTTCTATTGCCAAAACATTATCTGTAGATTCTGCCAGCTGCATGTATAATTGTATAGCTTCATATTCAGCAGCTATCATAAATCTTATTGCTCTTATAAGCTCAGCTTCTGTCAGTTTCCTGTCTTTTGCGAGACCGGAAAAGGAATTTCCAAAATCAGGCATATGTGTCCCTCCTTTTAAAATAATTATGTTTTTAGCATATCATGACGATTGCACTATAATAGTATTATTATAGGTACATTTTGTCAACCGATGAGCCCAATAAAACAAAACACCTAATTTATTTTTTTATCCTCAACTTCCACCCTGCAGGAAGTATTGTAATGAGTAATTTTATAATCGATTTTTTTGAGATTCTGCTTTAATTCGTTAATTTGCTTCATAACTTCCTTACGGTGTTCTATAAGCATTTGCCTGCGTGCTTCCAGCGTCTCATCACCAACAAAGCACCATTGCACATATTTCTTTATTTGCTTTATTGACATGCCTGTATTCTTCAAGCAGCAAATAACTTCTAACCACTCCATATCGTTTTCGGTAAAAAACCGATTGCCGGAATTATCTCTCTTAATAAAAGGCAGTAGACCTTCTTTATCATAATAACGAAGCGTATGTATGGTAAGGCCTGCTTTTTTTGCTGCCTGCTTAATAGTATACCCCATATTACATAATCCTCCTTTTATTTTATAAAATAATATTAAATCATAAACAGACTTATAATTTATACATTTATCAGCAATACTTTTAGTACCTTGAGCTCCGATAAACTAATTATAAATATTGCTTGCCTTAGAGTAAACTCTATGGTGTATATTATATTCTATGAAATAGTAAAATTATTGTATTTTAATATCTTGGAGGTCAATACAATGGAAAAATCAAAGGTTTATTTTACCGACATGCATGTTACCTACAGGGAAAATTTGCAGGAAAAGCTTACCAGGCTTATTAAAACTGCCGGAATACAAAACATTGATTTCAACAAAAAATATACGGCAGTTAAAATACATTTCGGAGAACCGGGAAATCTGGCCTTCCTTCGCCCCAATTATGCCAAGACGGTTGTAGATATTGTAAAGGACTTAGGCGGCAGGCCCTTTCTTACAGATTGCAACACTTTGTATGTAGGCAGCAGAAAAGATGCATTGGAGCATTTAAGTTCTGCCTATTTAAACGGCTTCTCTCCCTTTTCCACCGGATGCCACATTCTTATAGGGGATGGATTGAAAGGAACCGATGAAGCTCTTATCCCCGTTAATAATGGTGAATATGTAAAGGAAGCCAAAATCGGCCGCGCCATTATGGATGCGGATGTATTCATTTCACTTAATCACTTTAAAGGCCATGAGTCGACGGGCTTCGGAGGTGCTTTAAAGAATATAGGAATGGGCTGCGGTTCCCGGGCAGGAAAAATGGAAATGCACAGCAGCGGAAAGCCCACAGTCGAACAGGCTTCATGTATAGGCTGCGGCATGTGCGCTAAAAGCTGTGCTCACAGTGCAATAACCATAACAAATAAAAAAGCATCAATAGACCATAGAAGATGCGTAGGCTGCGGAAGATGCTTAGGAGTCTGTCCTACGGATGCCGTTGAACCTGCTTCTGATGAATCCAACGGCATATTAAACAAGAAAATAGCTGAATACAGCTATGCAGTCCTTGAGGGACGCCCTCATTTTCATATAAGCCTGGTTATTGATGTATCACCATTTTGCGATTGCCATTCTGAAAATGATATACCCATAGTGCCGGATGTAGGAATGTTTGCTTCCTTTGACCCCGTTGCATTGGATATGGCCTGTGCTGAAGCAGTTAACCGCCAGCCTGTAGTGGAAGGAAGTCTGCTTTCAAAACAAAACCATAAGCATCATGACCATTTTACAAATCTGGCGCCTGACACCGATTGGAAGGTGGCAATTGACCACGCTGTAAAATTAGGTATAGGAAGCAAAGAATACGAGCTGATTACCATTTAGAATAGCTTTCTTCTTTAGGTTTTCCGGCCTCAACAAGGTCTTTGCTCATTATTAGAAAAAAGCTTTGCAGAAACAATAATATGCCGGTACCCGTCAAAATCCACTCGATAGGAATAAAATCGGCGGCAGGTCCGAATATAAGCATACCTAAAGGCATCATGGAGCTTGATATCATACCCATTATTCCGAATACCCTGCCTAAGAAATCAGGCTCCACCTTTTCCTGTAAAAGAACCGTCGATGGTGTATTGAATATAGGCACTGATATACCTGCAATTGCCATAATAATAAGGTATATTGAAAATAAAGGCACCACACCTAGTGCAATTACACAAAGTCCGGTAGTAAAACTTGACAGCACCATGGTGTGTATTTTATTTTTAAAGCCTCCCCAGGAAGCAATGAGAAGTCCGCCCAGGGTCATTCCCGTAGCGAAACCAATTTCTATGGCTGTCAATCGCCATACATCCTCCCCGAAACTCCTTGTGACCTGCAGTGGTGTTAAAAAGGCAACGGGAGCTATTAAGAAAAAGTAAAAAGCACAAAATACAAAGAAGGTCCTGACGAAAGGATGCTCTTTTATATATGCAATTCCTTTCTTTAAATCCGAAAAATAGCTTACCTGCTCTGTATTAAGAGCTTTATTGTGGGAAGGTACCTTGAGAAATAAAATAAGCACAAGTATAGCAATAGCAGCCGTTATGACATCGATGAAAAAAATAGATTCAATGGATGCCACACTTAAAAGTACACCGCTTAGCATGGGTGATACAAGCATGACTACCGACTGTATGCTTCCGTTTATACCCCCCACCTTTGTAAGCTTATCCTCTGGTACAATCTGAGGTATAAAGGCTCCGTTAGCCGGCATTTGAACACTGGCGCCCAACGACCTTAAAAAAGACATTAAAAACATGAGCCATATTGACCCATGTCCCATTAAAAACAATATTGCCATTACAAGGGTTGATACTGCTATAAATGCATCCGATAAAATTATAAGCATTTTGCGGTTATAACGATCAGCCCACACACCTGAAAAAGGTGATAAAAGAAAAGTAGGCAAAAACCCGCATATGATGGAAATAGTCATCATAAGTCCGGATTTTGTATTAAGTGTTATGTACCACATTATGGCATACTGAACCAGCGAGGAACCAAACAACGATATGGTCTGGCTTAATACAAACAAAACTATATCTTTTTTCCAATTATCTCTCATAAACAGGTTTCACTCCATTTCAAGCTTATCCATTTTTAAATACCAGTCTATTATAACATAAAATTTACCTGGTAAATTTCTTATTATTATAGCCTTATAGTATATAAAATAAGCGATATGCTCCTCCTTGTTTGGCCCCAGTCGGCATAGTCCAAGAAATAATTTGAATTCCAGTATTTCATCAAGGTTTGAGCTATATTCAATAGAAGCTCTTGATATGAGAATGAGTATTTCTATAATCTTGGTTCTTAAAATCTCAAGATCATAGGTACCACTTAGCAAAATATAGTCCAAAGTTTTATCTAATATTACTTTAGTTCCTGCTTTATCCCCGCATTTAATCCTAATTAAGAATTCATTTTCCATATCAACAAGATAGTCTTTTACTTACTACTCTTTATGGTATTGACAATAAATAATTATTTTTATTCCTCCATAAAAAATTTCAAGCTGTTGATATCACGTTCATGATCAACAGCCTGATCTAAACAACACAAAGGAGGTAGTGTTATGTTAGACAAATAACTTTTCTAAAACTAAAGCATATTTTTAATCATTTTTTATTGGCCCTATCTTGTTCTTACGGTATGCATTGGTAAAGTTCCTGCACAGCCTGTCCTGCCCCATTAATGCCTTAGTTGTTATAAGTGAAGTATACAAATCACGGTTAACAGGATCCATAATTGCTGAATCCATTCCAACAAACATTGCTATGGTTAAAAAATGCTGGTTTATAACTCTCCTTAACGGCATACCGAAGGATATATTGCTTAATCCCGATGTAATCTTAATCGTTGGATATAATTCTTTGATTTTTGTAAGAGCTTCTACAAAACTTGGCAATGATTTATTATCTGCTGACATCGCCATTACGAGTGGATCTACGTGAATCCTGTCCGGTGCAATATCATATTTGGCTGCCTTTTCTACTATCCTCTTTGTTATATCAACCCTTGTTCCGACATCGGATGGAATTCCCTTATTATCACATGTCAATGCTATAACCTGCCATCCTGTTCCCTTCATCAGAGGAAATATTACTTCACATTTATCTCCTTCTTCTGATACAGAATTTATTATACCGGGTTTTTTGGCATACTTAAAAACCTTTTCTATCATTCTTGGGTTAGGGCTGTCAATACATAGGGGTTTATCTACAGCATTCTGTATAATATCCATCATCCATTTGAGAGTTGCCACTTCAAGTTCCGGCACTGTGCTGGCACAAACATCGATATAGTCAGCTCCTGCCTCAGCCTGCATAATAGCAAGATTGCGGATAAATTCTTCATTTTTTTCTTCAATTGCTTTCTTTACACTTGGTATTGTCCCGTTAATTTTTTCTCCAATTACTATCATGTTTTATTCCTCCTTAAGTTAATTTTATTATTACGGCACAGCAATCTTTATAGAATAAAACTGCCGATAAATACTATATCAGCAGTTTTATCCGAGTGTATATATGAAATGATTATTATGGTGACTTTTTTACTTTATCCAATAGGCTATTTAACCCAACCCTGGCATATCTTTACACCTTCTGCAGCATTAGTTGTGAAGGCATCTGCGCCTATCTGAACACAAGCTTCTTTAGTTACAGGGTTTCCGCCTATGATTATTTTTACACTGTCCCTTAATCCTGCTTCCTTTAATGCATCAACCGTATCCTTCATAGCTTCCAGTGCCAGCGTTAATACACCGCTCATTCCAACTACTACAGGTTTTACTTCTTTAACTTTTTCAACAAATGAACTTGATGGCTGGTCGATGCCAAGGTCTACAACTGTAAAACCTGCTGCCTCAGCCATGCTTTTGAATATGTTCTTGCCTATATCGTGCAGGTCGCCGGCAACTGTTCCAAGTACTATTGTAACTACACTTGAACTATTATCAGTTCCCAATACAGGCTTTAATGTGTTGATAGCACTAGTTAAAAGCTCTCCTGCAAATATGAGATCACCTACAAAGTATTCGCCTTTTTCATAGAGGTCACCTACAATCGACATGCCGCTCTGGCAAGCTGCAACAACCTTTTGGGCTTCTTCTTCCGAAGGTTTTGCAGCCACAAAGTCATTGATCATTTCAAGAACCTTTTCTTCGTCCAGCTCTCCCACTGATTGTGTTAAGGTTTTTAAATCCATTACTTTATTCCTCCTTAAACTGCCTTATTTATATAGAAGATCTCATTTTTACAACAATAGATTCATGACAAACTGGAAAATAATATCTTCGGATTTCAGCATCTTATCTTTCATGGCTGCAATATTTCTTTCATCCGTATCGTTATTTTCTTCAACAATCTGTTCCCATGTCTTTAAGTATTTACTGTTCATAAGCTTCCCCTCCTTTTAATATGTAGCATTGTCACGTAAATAGTCTGATAATGCTATTATATTTTCACGCATATTGCCTTGACAGGTAATAGCACTCTTATCAAATTCAAAATAGTAACGGCCGCCAGGAGCCAGAATATCAACATATTCTTTTGCCTTTTCAATGACCTCTTCTTTAGTTCCAATTTGCAGTATGGATATAGGATATAATCCCGATATGATCTGTTTATCTCCTAATTTTTCCTTAATGATTTTAGGATCTCCGTATTCAAAACGCAGCCTTACATTTTCCGGTAAATCCCTCAGATGATCCAGATAACGCATCCAGTCACCTTCGCAGAAAATTCTTACACCCATACCAGATTCCACAAAGGTTTCTACCATCTTTTTGAAAGTAGGGTAATAAAATTTTTCAAAATCCTTTGTCCGCATAAAGCCCGGCATGTGGGTTGTAATGGAAGTCGTACCTAAATAATGAGGCTTTGATGGGGTAGCTTTTTTAATAAGAAGCTGCAAAACCGCATCGCAGGCTTCAAGCACTTGCTCAGGGTATCGCCTGACATCAGTCAGTATATTTCCAAAACCTCTTATAAAATCCGCCAGGAAATCAAAGGGACACTTAACACCACCGCTGTCAGAGTTAGCGGGCGGTTTTAAATAGCCATATTTTGCGATTGCATCACTTTTAATCTTTTTCATTACCGTTTGTTCTTCCCGATATGCAACAATGCCTTTTGCCATGTTAACCGATCTTGTTACAGGATCTGTATCAAGTGCAGGAAACAAAGTCGGCAAAATCTTTTCTAAGATAACATCAAAAGGAGACTTAATAAAAGCCTCATAATCCTCAGCTTCCATACCAGCCAATTCCGGATGCTGCATAAAACCGGTTTTACTCATCTTGTATGAACGTGAAGCCAATACCTGATAAGGATAAGGTATAATCGTAGATGCAACCGGCACAATATCCGTGAAGACCTGGGAACAAAATTCATCGCAAGCCTTTGACAACAGACCAGCCGTATCCCACTGGGATTCAAACAAATCATAGCCCGCAAACTGAATTGCAAATGGATTGTACACATAATGTCCTAATGGAACTCTCTTTGGTATCTGACCTGTATATAATTTGTCGAAAAGGTCATACCTCTCTTTTTGTAGTTTTTCTGCATTATTGACCATTTTATATCCCTCCTTAGTTTAATCTCAATATACATCACGCCATATTTTAATGTCTAATCAAACATTTGCTTATAACTATAAACATTTGTTTTTTTAAAAAATCTATTGTACATTTTGACAAATTCTATTATACTTTTTCTGAACTCCTTATAGATTCAAATCGCAATAAATACAATAACTATTCCTTTTTCATCCTTTTATTCTTCTTTGATAAATACGCAGTTAGAATTGAATTAAGGCTTTGTGTCATGCATTAGTTTTATCCTTGTAGTAATGCTTCGACTCTGAAATTGATTTTATATGGAGGGGATAAAATGTCTGGCCTTTTAGAAATTTATCAAAAGATTGGTGCAAGGAAAAAAATATCTACCAGCATTTATTTGACAATAGCTCAGGCTATTATAACGGGAATTTTGTCTCCGGAGCAAAAAATAGACGATATAAATATTGCACAGGAATTAGATGTAAGTCAAAATTCCGTCCGAGAGGCATTAAAGTTGTTAGAGTTTGATCACTATTTAAAGTTTTCTAAAGGTAAAGGATATGTAGTTGAAAATGTGACATTAGAAGATATTATAAAAATCAATGAAATGTTAAACGTCCTATCTTCAGCCTCTATAGAGTTAATCAACATACATGACCATATCTCTTCTATCATGCTGTCAGAAAGTTTAAACCGGGAGCAAGAGACAACAAACCACGAACTTGATAGAAAATTTCATATGACCTTAGCTCTTTGCACAAAAAATAATGAAGTTATGAAGGCAATGCGAAATGCCTTTGACAGGCTGATGTGGGGAATTAATGTATTGCAGCTTAATGATTTAAGCTCAATTATCATCGAAGATCATGGAAAAATCGTAGAATATTTTATCAACAACAAAAATGCCAGCAAAGAAATTTTATCCGATATTATGATAAAACATTATAATTTACATCTTGAAGACATATTTGCAAAAAATAGGGAGTGAGCTTAGCATGGAAAAAATAAAATCTGATTATCTTAAAAATGTAAAACAACTTCAAATAAGTGATGCTATCTATACTACCCTGAAGGAAAGTATCATCCAAAATCAGCTGGATTCTAACTTTCGATTGAAAGAAGAAGAGCTTGCTTCGATTTTAAATGTAAGCAGAACTCCAATTCGGGAGGCACTGCAGCTCCTGGAACAAAATGATTATATAATCTCTGATACCAAAAAAGGATATATAGTTAAAAACCTTTCAATTAATGAAACTATTGATATAATTGAATACCTTCGCTTTTTGCGCCGCTCTGCCGCAGAAATTACCGCACTCCAGATCACAAAGCAGCAATTGTTATTTTTGGAACAAAAAAGGCTGACTGATATGCAATTATATATGCTTAATGATCCTGAGCAAGTATCCAATGTATATAAATGCCATCAGGATTTCCATTTATCCATTGCCAGACTGACAAACAATAACTTTCTTTACAACGAAAGCTTACGCATGCATGAAAAATTATTGATGATTCATTACTATTACACAAATGATATGAAGAGTGATTTCCCTGCCAATACCCATTTGGAAGAACATAAAAAGCTCTTGGAAGCCTTTAGAAACCGCGATTCGAAAAAAGCCAGGGAAATTGCTAATGAGTATTCGAAAAATATATTTGTCATTAAAAGAATGTATAAACTAAAACGAAACTTTGATCATATAGAAGTGGTAAAGTAATTTGTAGCTGAAAATAATAACACTGAAATTATGCCTCCATCATAATAACTGCATATATACTTATAATTCCGAAAGTTTATAATCGGCTAAAGAAAAAAGAGCAATTTCTTTCCTTCAGCCGATTATATAAAGGCTTTATAAATATACGGCAATGTAAAGCCCGTTGAGAAGCAAAACTGTTATCAGAAGTAATGCTGTGCCCATTAATCCATATTTAAACATATCCTTGATAGCTAGCCCGCTCATAGCAAAAGTAGTCCCTGCGGCTGCGCCTGACCATGGGAACATAACTCCTATTCCTAAAATTGAAATACTCAATCCAAATATAAAAGGATTATATCCTTTTTCTACGATTACTGGTATCAATGATTGTACTATAATAAGGGTCGCGGCTGTTCCACTAAAATTGTTAGTCAGGGCAATCATAACAAGAAAAGCAAGCCCTATAATAAAGTAGACTGATAAACCGTAAAGCGGCAATGCTTTTAGTATTGTATTGAACACCCCATATTCACTTAATGCGTTTCCTAAAACTGCACCGCCTGTAGCTAACATGGCTACATTCCATTGTCCGTTATCCAAAAGCTCTTTCCATTCTAATACAAATTTCTTTTCTTTCAAATCAACAGGGATAGTAAACAATAAAATCAAGCCAATAATAGGAACTTCCCATAGAGATATGTTTTTCGGTGCAATTATCCAAAGTGCAATCATAAATAAGAATATAGCCAGAGTGGCTCTTTTTCCCCCTCTAAATCTATTAGTGTTATTAGTAGATTTCTGCTTTTCTTCTTCATGAATATTTAATGGGACATTGCTAATTTGTTTTAAAAATAAATTCCACATTAAAACAAAATTGATTAGTAACATAAACAGGGAGATAGGGAAGCCTATCTTAAACCAATCAATAAAGCTTACTGTTGTATATTTATCAATAATGGACAATGCTATGACATTATGCGGCGTACCCATTATTGTAGCCATTCCTCCGCTGATTGCTGAAAATAAGGTGCCTAAAACAATAGCTTTCCTAAAAGAGCTTTTCACATTTTGCGATTCTATCTCTGAAATTCCTTTATTATTGATTAAATTTACTAATGAAATACCAACGGGCAGCATTATCCCTATAACTGCTGTATCGCTTATAACTGTGGAAATTAGGTAAACCGATGCAAGGTATCCAAAAGCCAGATGCTTTGCCGATTTAAGAAAAAATTTATTCCTTTTTACAATTCGCACTAATGAATCTGTAAGTTCATATTTTTGAAAAGCATATCCCAATAAAACGATACTTGCAATCCAAAAAAATACCGGCTGTGCATATAGTACCAATGTTTCCTCCAATGTACTCATATTAGTCAGCGGAAACACTATTAATGGCAGCAATGATGTTATGGCATAAGGAACTACTTGAGTCATCCACCATATAATTACCCAGATAAATGTACCGGTAGCGATACTGCCTTCAATAGTCAGTATATTTTTCGTAATCAGGAATATCATAAAACCGGCTAAAGGTCCTAAACATAAGGCTAAGAGATTTTTAAGCAATATATTGCTTTCATATCGAACAGTACTTGCTTCCATTTATCATTATCCCTCCTTGCTTTTGTTTTAGTCGAACTGGCTTTTTGCAGCATAAAAAAATTCTTATACAAACTCCCTGTAAGTTTAGTAAATATTGTAAAAAGGGAGGAGAAATAATTCAACCTCCCTTTCATATGTTCACAATAAACTTGATTGAAGGCGCAAATAGCTTTTAAATCACTCCGACAATTTTAAACCATATAATCATAACAGGAATCATGACTATCCATATACCCATATACCATCCGCCAATTTTCATAAAATCATTTTGAGAGAATTGTCCATATCCATAAGCCACCAGCGAATGTGTCATCTGGTACATGAGGAAGTAGCCCCCGTAACCTAAGAAAAAAGCCAGCAGTCCAAACATAGGGTTCATGCCCATATTAGTATATACTGCCATAATTATTGGACCAAATGCCCCGATAGCAACTACCAGTGACGGAATGAAGATATGTACGACATATGCTATAAGTACCAGTATGAGTGCTGCTAAAAATACGTTACTATTGTACAGATATGGTCCTAAGATATTTCCTAAGAATTCGGCAAGGCCGGTTTTCTGAAGTATGGCGCCCAATGACATTGCACATGCCACAAAAACTAATGAACCCCAATCCAATCCTTTTAAGTCTTTTGTCCCGAGGACTTCTATTCCCGGAAGAAACATAATTGAAATTCCGACGAAGGCCACATTCATAAAATCAAGTTTAAATAAATCTCCGGTTAGCCAAAAGAACAGAACCGCGCCGATTAACACTGCCACTATCTTTCCTTGTTTGGTCATTGAACCGGCCTCATTCTTAAACTTCTCTTTGAGTTCCCTGGCTTCTTCTTCAGTGAGCTTAGTCTTCTCAGGGGGAAAGACCTTTGGAATTATTAACCATAGTAAGATCGCACCTATTATAACAAGAGGCAGTATATATGAAGTCCACTGAAAATAGGTAACTTTTATCCCTGCCTTCTCCAGGATGCCGATAGTGGCAACTGTCGAAGCTCCTGCTGTCATAAATGGACCTGATGAATGAAGAGCCAGTACTCCTATGCTGGAAAAAAAGCCTCTTCCGATATTGCTCATTTTATCAGTTGGCATTCCGAAAACCTTCAGCAGCATAGTACTGATTGTAGCTACAAGAACAAGCCTGGCTGTACCCGAAGGTACGATAGCAGCCAGAATTACCGGCAGCATTACAACCATAAACAAAAACACTTTATAGCTGGGGTTCACTTTTGACATTATCTTAAAGGCTAAAAACGTATGAAGGTTGGTTTTAGTAACGGCGTTAGCCATCAAAAATGCAAATATAAGAAATATTAAAGTAGAATCTGAAAAACCTGCAAAAGCTGTTTTCATATCTACTACACCGAACACCGTAAACATAACCATACCTACTAACCCTACCAATGCTCCGTCTATGACGTTTCCTATCCACCAGAAGACCATAAACAAAAATACGCCCAAAGCCCTTTGCGCCTCAGGACTTAATTCATTAACGCTCGGCATTAAGTACATTGGATATAAAAATCCAGCGACACCTAAAATTAAACAGGCCATCTTTTTTATCTGATTTCCATCCGTCTTTGGTTTTTTTTCTACCTGTGAAACCGTTGTTTCATTTACCATATTTTGTACCTCCCTTATATTTGAATATACTGTTGTCTATTCAATTTCAGCCTCATTTTAAATCCCCGGGGTATCCAGCTTAACATGGTTTTAATATACACTACATAATATTTTAATGTCTAATCAAACATTTGCTTATAGATTTAAACATTTGTTTTTTTTGAAATTTATTGTATATTTTCTGTAATTATATGTCGTGTTGTCCCTTCTCTCGTTTACATAAAAATGACACCAACCATCGATTATGGTTGGTGTCATTTAATGATTTTTATATTTTCCATTATCTGATTTCATGGTTCAAATCACAGAGCTTTTTAAGCCCATTTAATAATTTACTCAATCCATTTGGGATTGCAACCCTCACATACTTTATAACTTATATTCTTTTCAATATCCTAGGCTATAATAACCACACTTAAGAGCAATATCATGAAAGGAATAAAGTATGGTCTTATCATCAGGTCACGGGCTAAGAACGGCCCATTTTGCTTCATTAGGAGCGCTGTCACACTATCTATGGTAAAAAGAGTTCTTATGATTTTTTATTGCTTTTAAAGATATTGACTTCATTTACCTCTATCATCCGTCAAGCTCCCACTTCCTGTAACAGGGATAACCTCACCAAGAAATTTTGGTTTTGGCTTAATCAATTTCGCCGTAAAAAAGTCTTTGTTCCTCGCGGCAATTTCCCGCAGTTCATTTTTTAGCATAACCCCATTATAAATTCGCTTGTCCGCTGAAACTCCGTAGGCCTCAATACCCAGTTCCCTCGCAATAAATAGAGCTCTCATAAGGTGATATTTTTGAGTTACTATAATAATCTTTCTCACCTGAAAAATGTCCCGAGCCCGATAAAGGCTGTCGTAAGTGTTGAATCCTGCATGATCCATGAATATATCGTCACCGGGGATTCCTTTTGCCTTTAAGAAATCCTTCATGGTATTGACCTCATCATAATCCTTCCGGCCATGATCACCGCTTACAATTATCTTTTGAGCTTTTCCTTTTTCATAAAGCTCGTAGCCGGTGGTAAGCCTGTCTCTTAGCATTAAAGAAACATTTCCGTCCGGGAATACCAAGGCTCCAAGGACGATGATTGCATCCGCCTCCGGAACCTCCTCATGACTTAAAATATACTTACTTCCTCCATTTTTTATGTACTGATTAACAATAAGTACAAAGGCTGTCGAAATGACACAGGCTATGCTTAAATATATCAATAGTTTTTTTATTCTTTTTCTCACAGACATATCTCCGTTAGCCCCCTTTTATGAGTTTGTATATGATCAAAGAACCGTCCCTTGACACGCTCCCTTCACTATAGTAACATACTATGGCACAATTAAATATTCCAAAGTGACAACCTTTAAAAAAAGTTGTCACCGTCTCAAGGCTTGATGATACAAGTATCAGCGAAACAGAGACAAGAATGACAGTAATTATATACTTGTTTTTATTTATTCTTTCTTTTTATATATAAAAAGAAGTAAAAAAGCTGCCTTTCTTGTTTCTTGTCACTACTGTATATTTCAGCACCTAACAGACATTTATTCCGGTAACTTTCAGACAGTATATCGGAAGTTGTAGAAGATATAATAAGCATAATGACAGGCGATATGATTTTTGAGGGGGGAAACTTTCAAGTGTATTATGAAAATATAAAAATCATTATTGCACCAACTATCGATTATGGTTGACGTCATAATGATTTTATATTTTTCATTATCTTTTTTATAATCAACTCACAGAGCCTTTTTAAGCCGCTTAATAATTTACTCAATCCATTTGGGATTGTAACCTTCGCATACTTTATAACTTATATTCTTTTCAATATCCCAGGCCATAATAACCTGACACTTAAGAGTAATATCATGGAAAGAATAAAGTATTGTCTTATTATCCGGTGATGCATTATAATATGCCCATTTAACTTCAATGGGTGCACTGTCGGGAAGTTTTGGCACCGCTTCATACTTATTTATTTCTTTTATATTTCCGTCATTAATATTTACAAGATAATATAAATTTTTTGATGAATCTTCATAATAGGTTCTTGCAATGCATAAGGTATTATTACTAAACCACTTTTCTATTACCGCCCCGTATTCCCCTGTTCCCTTCATAAGCTCTTTATAGGTGTTATCTGAAGGATGGTATAGCCCTGAAGAATAAGTTTCACCATCCATAACTGGGGTATATTCATCACTGAACTCCCATAGTGATAATGCAAGTACATCTTGTCCGGGAGCCCATTTGAATTCTCTTGTTCCTTCTCTTAAATCCATGGAACCTGAGGTTATGTCCAGCCATTTCATATTTTTAATATCATATATTCTTAAAAACCCCATTGGGCTGGTGCCATATTCAACTGCAAGATATCTTCCCGAGGGAGAAAAAGCCACCTCTCTGGCATGGGTATTAGTATCCAGCGCCTGCCTTTCTTTTGTTAAAACATCATATATATAAACGTTATTGTCGAAGAATTCCTCACCGCTATACCTTATATAGGCGATTTTATTATTTTTTATATCAATGTCATATTCACCTACCTTAAAGTCTATAAGGGCGCGTTTCTCCTTGTTTTCCTTTATGTCTCTTATAATCAGATATCCTGAATTATTTATATATGCAATTGTCCGGTTGCTGACAGCCTCTAATCGGATGATTTCACCTGCCGGATATTTGTTATATATAATACCCTCCTGTGTGTCCCTTTGTCTTCTTGCCTCGCCTATAAGCTCATAGGCCTTTTCCCTAACCATGTCCTTGCCTTCATTATTTTCTTGGGTGTCTATTATATAATGAGGTACTTCCCCGTCAAAGGGCCTTAAATCCGGCACATCGGCACTTATAAACTTCGTAGGATAACTAAACCTTATACCGGTATTCTTTAACCTAATTTCTTCAATATCATCCATGTAGGAATACAATAATCTTTCTTCACTTCCAATCAACGTCCTTATACCGTTATGCTTTAATAATGCGCAAAGCTGTGCGGCTGCAGATGTACAGCCTGGATCCGTAAGCGTATAAAGATTGCCGCTAAAGGCTTTTAAAGAAGGTTCAAGTGAAGTTTTAAGGTCATCAAAACCTGGTGTTTGCCGGGATAAATAAAGCAGAGGTTTATTTATAAGATAGGTCAGTAAATAAGCGGCATGGTATGGATTTCTTCCGCTGTTTCCTCTTAAATCAAGGATGAGATTATGGATATTTTTATCTTTTATATCCAGAAAAGATTTATCTATGGTATCTTTAAATTCATCTATATCCATATCAAAGGATTTAACTTTTAAAACCGCAAAGTCCATTTCCAGATGGATTTCAAAGATTATATCTTTGGTATCGTTATCAGCTCTGAACTTTTTTTCATCAAGAGCCTCCATATCCAATGCATTATAATATAAATACCTTACCTTGCCGCTTTGAGAATCCACAAAAGTTACTTCATATATGTCCGCATTTTCAATAAATTTATAATACAGATTATTAAAATCAGAATTTATAATGTAATTTTTATAGGGCATATTACCGTTATCCGAGGATATATTCTCTTTGAGCGTATCTAAAATATCACGGCTGTCCCTGCCGTTTATAGATAATATCCTTGCATGCTTATACATATAATTGTTGCCGTGATCAGAATAAATTCCATCACCGGTGGTGTACATATACAAAGGAAAGTATTTTTTATGGTAATACCTTTTATCTTCAAGCTCGGCTGAATAATTTAAGACTGTATTTCCGCAATTGAGCCTTGATACAATGGGAGCTAATACCTTGTAAAACTCATACTCCGTCATATTTTCATTTATTGCCTTATATTGAGCTTCAAATATTTTATTAATTTTTTCTTTATCTGTAAAATCCATTGGATGCCTTAACTTTACGGTCTCCTCAAACTCTTTAAAATCCTTCCTTAGCTCAGACACTTCAAATATTTTATTACCCCACTCATCCGCAGTTATCTCTTTGTCCCCGGTTACATCACTGCATGAAACAAGTAAAATCATTCCCGTCAAAAGAAGTAATATAAGCCTTTTCATATAATACACTCCTAAACGAGTTTTGTTTTCTTCCTGATTATACCATGTTACTCATATATTGTTTTAGTTATTTTATAAAGTTACAAAAAACAAAGTATGGGATGACTTTATGCCATCCCAGCAAGTGAGAAGTTGAATTGTAAAAAAAGAAGCCTGATATATTTATATTCAACAAATTCGATATTAGTCTAAGATTAATGTGCCAGTTTTTTCTGCTGATTTCTTGCCACTACGGATAGCAGATAATTAGGAACAAAATAAGTGATGGCAATCAAGCTGAATATGGCAAATATCTGAGGTGTGGAATTATACCGGCCGATAATTATCATTCCTTTTCCCGTCAGCTCTTCGGTACCAACCGCCCATACAAAGGATGTATCCTTCACAATAGTAATAAACTGTGAGACCATTGGCGGTATCATATTTTTTATAGCCTGAGGAAGCACTATATGAACAAGGGTCATCCAGTAATTAAAGCCCTGGGATCTGGCTGCCTCCCACTGTCCTTTATCTATGGAGTTTAATCCTCCCCTGACTATTTCAGCTATTATCGCCGTTGTAAATACCGATATGGCCAGAACCCCTGAATAAATGGGTTTTAATGGAGTCATAAACCTTGCCATAAGTATAAACAATAAAAGCGGAATGTTACGGATTATATCTATATAAACCGCACTTAATCTTGCAAATATTTTATGGCCGGAATATCTGGCCACCCCGAATATTACACCTGTTATAGTGCTTATAACTATGGACATTACCGCTATATACAACGTTGTAAGCAAACCCTGGCCTAAGAATCGGAAAACCTCAGGTTTAAAAAGCTCTCTAATCATGCCGATACCTCAGACTTTCTCTCAAGTTTTCGTGCATACCGCGCAAGAGGCAAACAAATGGAAAGATACAACAAGCCTGTTACAACATATGCCGGACCATAGTATATATTATTGCTGGCCCAGGAATCGGAACGATACATTAAATCTCCTCCTGCTACCATGGCCAAAACCGAAGTGTTTTTTACAAGGTTTACCGCCTGGTTGGTAAGGGGAGGAAACACCGTCTTCATGGCCTGGGGAAGTATTATATACCTCATAGTCTCCCAAAAACTAAAGCCCTGGGAATAGGCAGCCTCTGTCTGGCCTTTTGAAACTGCCTGTATACCGGCACGCACTACTTCGGCAACATAGGCCCCGTGGTACATTCCCAATCCCAGTACTCCAATTGTAAAAACCGGAAGCATAATCCCAATATGGGGAAGTCCGTGATACAGGAAAAATACCTGTATCACCAGAGGTGTATTTTGTATAAATTCAACATATACACGGTTAACCCCTTTTGCTGCCTTTAAGTGGGAGGTACCCAGCACACCGAATATGGTACCTATGACCAAAGCCAGTACCAGCGCCAATGCCGAAGAGATCAAAGTTACTGAAAATCCGTCTAAAAAGATGCGCCAATCTTTAAATAATGCCTGCCATTTAAACCATGCAAAAGGACTTACCACTATTTAATCTCCCACTTTTCGATGAGCTTGTCTAATTCTCCTGAGCTCTTCATTTCATTTATTGTATCGTTTATTAGTTTAGCCAATCCATCGTTGCCCTTCTTTGAGGCAATACCGTATTCCTGCGGTGCAAAACGGTCGGGAAGGATTGTAGTTGTATCGTCAAGATATCCAAAGAGTATGGCGCCATCTACTGAGAAACAATCAACACGTCCGGCATCAAGAGCTGATTTTATTTCAGGATAAGTTGCAAATTCCAAAAATTCAACTTTTATTCCTAACTTATCTGCTTCTGCCTGAACAGCTGCTTTACTTGTTGCACTCTGGGCAACACCTATTTTCTTGCCGTCTAGTCCTTTTAAATCGGTTATTCCGGATGATTTTTTAACCATTAAAGCTACGCCGTCTACGAAATAAGGATCCGAGAAGTTATAGCTTAATTTTCTTTCTTCAGTAATTGTGAATGTAGCAGCTACTAAATCAAGCTCGCCGCTGTCAAGAAGAGGTCCGCGTGTTTTAGCGGTTACACCGTCTACCTGTATTTTTGTTTCATCGCCAAATATTTTCTTTGCTATAGCCCTTACCAGGTCGATTTCAAAACCGTCCACTTCATTTGTTGCCTGGTCTCTGTAACCGAACTTAGGCACGTCCACCTTTACGCCGGCTTTAAGTACTCCCCTGTCCTTTATGGCCTTGATATCAGCCGGATCAGAAGCCGCAGCCTGTGTCGGCGTTGCAGTTCCTGAACCGGAACCGCCGCAGCCTACAACTCCTATAGCTAAAATAAGAGTCACTAAAATGGTTAATAGTTTTTTCATGTTACTCCCTCCTAAATTCTTTTTTAATTATGATCTTAATATTTTGCTTAAAAATAATTTTGCTCTATCGTGTTCGGGATTTGTAAAGAAATGCTCCGGAGAACCCTGCTCCAGTATTTCTCCTTCGTCCATAAAAATTACCCTGTCAGCCACCTGCTTTGCAAATCCCATCTCATGGGTTACTACCACCATGGTTATTCCTTCACCGGCCAACCCGGCCATAACGTCCAAAACCTCCTGTATCATCTCGGGGTCCAATGCTGATGTAGGCTCATCAAAGAGCATGATTTTGGGTCTCATATTCAATGCTCTGGCAATTGCTACCCTTTGCTGCTGACCGCCTGATAACTGTGATGGATATACATTAGCTTTATTTTTAAGACCTACCCTGTCAAGGTACATCATAGCCGATTCTTCAGCCTCTGACTTTGCCACACCCTT
Organism: Oxobacter pfennigii; assembly: GCF_001317355.1. Taxonomy (NCBI): domain Bacteria; kingdom Bacillati; phylum Bacillota; class Clostridia; order Eubacteriales; family Clostridiaceae; genus Oxobacter; species Oxobacter pfennigii. Next base: position 211,175 of record NZ_LKET01000021.1, on the reverse strand, counting down.
TAAAAGTATAGGGGCAAGAGTAAGGTTTTCTAAAACAGTTTTATGATGATATAAATTAAACTGCTGGAATACCATGCCTATGGATTGCCTTACCTTGTTTACAGGGGCTTTATGAGCTGTAATTTCCACTCCGTCTACTATTACCCTTCCTTTAGAAGGCTTTTCGAGATGGTTTATGCACCTAATCAAGGTGCTTTTCCCCGAACCGCTGGGACCTATTATTACAAGCTTTTCCCCTGTCCCTACAGTCAGGCTGACATCCTTTAATACATGCAAGTGCCCGAAATGCTTGTCTATACTTTCCATAATAATCATTTTTTCATCTGCTGCCATTTCATCACCGTCCTTTCTTAGGTATTGCTGCTCAAATCACAACTAAAATTTTGAATAAAGTAAAATGCTTCATTGCGGTTTATTTATTTAAGAAAACACAACAAATCTTTAAACCCTCTAAATTCCCTCAGTGTCTTCTATATGTTTTTTGCATACTATGTACAAACTGCAAGTTTTTATTATGCAACTTTCATTTTATAATAAATATGTCTATAGAGCAATAAGTAAATTTATATTCGCATAAATAAAAAAAGCCGCAAACACACCTTCAGGAATGTTTACGACCCCATTGCCGTAAATTCTTTATCCACTTACTTACTGTAAAGAATTATACTATTTTATACCAGCTATGTCAATTGCATTTGAAACTATAACAGCGAGGAAAACAGCCTTGCACAGGCCTCCAAGAATCTTTCAATTTTAGACACCTTTTCAAAATCCTCGTATGTCATTAGGGTGCTGTCTTTGATATCTTCGATCATGATTTTCTCCAGGGTAATTGTAGTTTCTTCATCATATATTACGGCATTGACTTCATAATTAAGTTCAAAGCTCCTTATGTCCATATTTGCTGTGCCGATGTTTGATATTCTGCTGTCGATTGTTATAACCTTGGAATGCAAAAATGCATTCTTGTTGTAAAAGTATATTTTTGCTCCATACCTTGCAATCTCCTGAAGATAAGTCCTGGATGCATATTTAACCGTTATATGGTCAGTATTGGCCGGGAAGAGTATGACAACTTCAATACCGCTTAATAGAGCTATTTTCAATGCCTCCATAATGCTTTCGGAAGGAATGAAATAAGGAGTAGCAATGAATATATGATGCTTTGCCATAGTTATCATTTTAAATATGCTCTGCATTATGGAAGGGAATTCCGAGTTAGGACCGCTTTTTACAAGCTGCATGGTTTTTCCAGATTTATTTTTAAATTCCGGGCAATACTTATCCTGATCCTCACCGCTTAAAATATCCAAATTCGTATTGTGCTTGACAGTCCAGTAATCATCCAGAAAAACTGCCTGTAATCCCAATACAAAATCACCTTTGACCATTATGTGTATATCCCGCCAATAGCCTAATCTTCCTTTGCCAAGATACTCATCTCCTATGTTAATGCCTCCGACAAACCCTACCTTTCCGTCAATTACGACTATTTTTCTGTGGTTTCTGTAATTTATCTGGGTGTTTATGGTTCGCAATATTGGAGCAAGGAAATATGAATATACCCCTACGTCCACCCCGGCCTCTTTTAGTTCTCTTATATATTTCTTTTTAAGCCTTATGGACCCTACCCTGTCCATTATAAACCTTATTTTTACTCCTTCTTTGGCCTTTTTTATTAATATATCCTTTATTTCACTTCCGATTTCATCGCTGCTCACGATATAGTATTCAAGGTGTATGTGATGCTCCGCCTTCAAAAGTTCCTCTTTTAAGCATTTAAACTTTTCATTTCCGTCTTTGAATATGGTTATATCATTTTGTACGAAAAGAGGAGATTCGCTGTTATTGATTAAAAGCTCCACAAGGGGCACCAATTCATCAGTTTCCATGCTTTTTATCATTTGCGGTATGTATTTTCCTGCATTATCGGAAGAACTATTACCCAGTATGTTTCTTTTTCGCTTCCAGTTTCTTCCCAAGAACAGATATAGAATGAGTCCCAGGGGAGGAAGTAAAATAAAAATTAAAATCCAGGCTATGGATTTTTCCGGTCTCTTCCTTTCAAGGGCTATCACCACAATTGAAACAATTGCATTTATGGCAAATAACACAGATATAACATTTAATTCAGTGAAGATATTCATTCTTCCACCTCTTAAGTAAATAATGGCTAATATAATTATTGACAACAACTATAGCATAAATATCCGAAGCCTGTCTCAATTTTAACTCATCATAAAATCAGGAATAATATAGTGAAAAAGTGGCATATACTTCCGCCCAGCACAAAAATATGCCATATGGCATGATGAAATTTCATTTTGCGCCATATATAAAATATGGTTCCTACGGTATATAACCCTCCGCCTACGGCAAGAAAAGCAGTACTTATAAAGGGCATAGACTGAATAAGAGGCTTTAATACAAATATTACCATCCATCCCATAAATATATATAAAAGAGTAGACAATATGACGAATTTTTTGACCCAAAATATTTTAAATACTATCCCTGCAATGCTTACACCCCAGACTATAGCGAAAACGGTCCAGCCGATAGGTCCGCGAAGTGAAATAAGGGCAAGGGGCGTGTATGTGCCGGCTATCAATAAATATATAGAACAGTGGTCGATTATTTCAAATATATCCTTGACCTTACCCTTAGGAAAGCTATGAAAAAGGGTAGATGACAAATAGAGGATCACAAGAGTTGCTCCATAAACAGCAAAGCTTACAATATGCCATGCGTCACCATAAAAGCATGCAAAGATAATCAAAACGGATAAGGCCGCAATAGCCAATCCCGCGCCTATTCCATGCAATATGGCATTTGTTATTTCTTCTGCCCCTGTAAAGTTTTCTATATTATCCATAGTTTTCACCAGCCTTCAAACCAATTACTTTTTTTAATTTTATATAATATTATTCTATATTATATAAATATTAAAATCTACTTTCCGGCTATCCAAATATACATGCAGAGTTAAAGCGTTATTATAATGATATATTTTTATCATTGTAATATGCGGTTAACTTCCATTGATTCATGTGATAAAATTATATCATATAAAGTTAAATTATTATCAAAATACAAATTTACATTTAAAGAAGACAGCTGGTATCCGCATTGTTGATTAATAAGATGAGGGGGAAAATCATATGAGAATTGGTGAATTTGCCCGGAAGCATGGCATTACTCAAGACACTATAAGGCATTATCTGGAGATGGGGCTTTTGGTGACTGAGAAAAACGGCGGCCACCTCAGATTTACTGAAGATGACAGCAAGGATATGGAAATGATAATTGAGTTAAAGCAATTGGATTTTTCACTGGCGGAAATCCGAAAAATATTAGGCTTTCAAAGGCTCTCAGGCCCTAAGACATACGAATACAGGAATCATTACCTTTCATTCCTGGAAGATAAGAATCGGCAAATTGCAAAAGAATTACGGAAATATACCAAGATGAGTTCCTATTTAAATAATAAGATCAAGGCATTTAAAATGGATGAAGCAAAAACGGCCAAAAGGCTGGGATTCCCTATGCCATCTATAGGCTTATTGAGGTGCCCCGATTGTAATGGGCCATTAAATTTATCTGACGGGACAATAGAAAAAAATATGATTACGGCTGCAAATGTTAATTGTAAATGCGGTTACAGCGCCGTCATTCAAAATGGCATATATGTGGATGAAAAGGCAGTAAGAAAAAGGACCATAAACGGTAAACCCATGCCATCCAAGAAAGAATATCTAGAAGCAGCTTCACCAAATTATATAAATTTTCTTTACAAAGGAATATCCATGATAATAGATAATATACAAAAATATGAGAAAGAACCCGGCTATATTATGGAATTGGAGGCCTGTGTAGGATTTTTTCTGATGCAGTATATAAAACATTTACCTAAGAATTCCACTTATATTCTTATCGATTATGATAAAGACAGGATAATTGATTTAAAAAGGAATTTAGAAGTTTATCATGAACATAAAAATTTTATTTTCTTGTGCTGTGATTATGATAGGCTGCCTCTTGCAAATTCCTGTATTGATATAATGATTGATTTTTGGATGACAAACAGTTTCGCCCGGTCAAATAATCAACTTATATTTGATATAGTACTGCCGTTTTTAAAGGAAGGAGGCCTTCTCACCGGAGCATTTCCTTTTCTTAATTCTAAATCCAAAGATTTTATAAGTATTGAACCGGAATTAAAAGATTATTTCAATAAGGACAGGATGATAGGAAAATTGGAGGCTTCCGGCATTGCAGAAATAGATTCAACGGATATAGGCCCGGTTTTCGAAAACAATCAATATAATTTGTATATTAAAGATAAGGAACTGTATCAGGAAATTTATAAAGGTCAAAAAAGAGATGTTTTAGCATCGAAGTCCATCGACATAAGGTCAAAACTTAAAAAAACGCAAGCTTTTAAAGCTGCATGCGGGCGCAAAACCATATGAAATTAAAATAAAAGCATTAAAACCTGGGGTTAACCCCAGGTTTTAATGCTTTTATCACTTAATAATCGACAATACAAACTTGACATGGTGATAACCCAAGGATATAAAATATGGATTGTAAAATATAGTTAGATATTTAACAAACAATATTAAATGTCAGGTAATTTCAGCAGCCCCGCTGCTGTTTATTGCACACAAAATATAACAAGGAGGAGATTTCTATTGAAAAAAATAAGAAAGATTTTGGTACTATTGCTTTGTACTGCATTATTATTGAGTATAGTTGGCTGCAGCAGCCAACCGGCAGGAAAATATAAAGCCGGCACGTATACTGCATCTGCAAAAGGCATTGGCGGAGATGTAAAGGTCTCAGTTGAATTTTCCGATAACGATATACTGGAAGTTAAAGTCCTGGAACACAAGGAAACACCGGGTATCAGTGACCAGGCAATTGAGAAAATTCCACAAAAGGTCGTGGCTGGACAAACGCTGGCCGTAGATTTGATAGCAGGAGCTTCTGTGACATCCAAAGCTCTCCTAGATGCCATAGAGGATTGTGCCAAGCAGGCCGGCGGAGATATCAATGCACTTAAAACGGCATCTCCTGCCAACAATACCGCCAAAACTGAAACCAAACTTACCTGCGACGTTGTCATAGTCGGCGGAGGAGGAACCGGTCTTGTTGCTGCGGCATCCGCCTATGAAAATGGGGCAAACGTTATATTAATTGAAAAACAGGCCTCTGTCGGGGGATCCACCGCCCTTTCAGGCGGGGGTATAGCTGCTACCGATACTCGTTTCCAGCGTGAAAAAGGCATCAAGGATACCAAGGAAGACTGGATGAACCTTTGGAAGGAAAGGCAAAACACCAGCAGCCCCGGCAGCAAGTATCCGGATTATAACCGTGTAAGCCAGTTTATGGACGAAGCCGTAAAGACAACGGAATGGCTGGTGGACTATGTACAGCACTTCTATGCAAGAATTGAAGGTTTTGGTCTTGATCCCGTTGCCAGGCTTCACTTTGCTGAAAACGGCGGCGCCGGTTTAATTAAAAATATTGAGAACTTTATACGCGGTAAGGGGGTAAAAATTATAACTGAAACCAGGGTAACCGAGCTTATTACTGATGAAAACGGCGATGTAACCGGAGTAATTGCAGAAGGCGCGGAAGGAAAGGTCACTGTAGATGCCAAAAAGGTAATCTTGGCTTCCGGTGGATTCGCAAGGAGCGAAGAACTTATGAAGCGCTTTGTGCCTGAATTATCAGATTATGTGGATTTAACAGCTGCAGCAGCAGGCAGCATGGGGGATGGCATAATGATGGCAGAAGCCGTCGGAGCAGAGCTATATGAAGATCCGTGGGTAATCGGCCTGGGTATGACAAGCCGTGTTCCGGAATTAAACGCAGCAAAAAATCCTTTTGACTGGGATTGGAGTAAAATATTAGTCAATAAAGAAGGAAAGCGTTTCATGAATGAAGAAGAGCATTATGCCGTTGTTACCAATAAAATTACCGAAGCCCTTCCTGTATGGATGATAGTTGACTCATCCAACAAGGATGTGGCAGCATTGCTGGCATCTGTAAAGACAAGCAGCGAATTCTCATCCGGCCAGACTATTGAAGAACTGGCAAAAGCCATGGGAGTACCCCCGGATAATCTTAAAGATACCATCGATACTTATAACAACGGCGCTGCTACAGGCAAGGATGAATTCGGAAAATCAAAAAATTTCATTATACCGGTAACAACTGCACCATTCTATGCAATAAAATATTATCCCAAGACCATGGGTACATTTGGCGGTGTCAAGACTAATGACAACTATCAGGTTCTCCGCAAAGACGGTTCTGTAATAAACAACCTGTATGCAGGCGGAGAGTGCGCTAACCGCGTTATGTACAATCAGGTTTACATGTCAGGCAGCGCAGTCCAATTTGCGCTTACAAGCGGACGTATAAGCGGCAAGCATGCTGCACTGGCCATAAAAGAGGGAAAATAAATAATTTGGTGAAAATCATATATTATAAAACACCTGCTAATTAAACCGGCAGGTGTTGATGTAAAGAGGAGATAGTGATGCCCTTAACTTCACTATCTCCTTTTTTATTAATTGGCTTTTAATATGCTGACCAGCCTGAATCAGCAACTAAGGTTATTCCATTTACAAAACTGGACTCATCCGATGCCAAAAATAATGCCACATTTGCAATTTCTTCCGGAGACCCGGACCTTGGATTGGCTGCCATACCAGCCGTAGCCCTTTCTATTCCAAAAGCACTGGGTTTGGTTATTCCGACACCTATCTCAGTATCTACACCGCCGGGACAAATAGCGTTGCATCTTATACCTTTTTTTGCATATTGAAATCCTATATTTTTAGTCAATCCGACCAGCCCAAACTTTGATGCCGTATATGCCGCTCCTGCTCTCGAACCCTGCAATCCTCCAATTGATGCCACGTTAATTATGTTGCCAGAGCCCTGAGTAAGCATAACGTTTATAGCCTTTCTGCAGGAATATAAGGGGCCAGTTAAATTTACACTGATTACTTTATCCCACATTTCATCGGTAACCTCTCCTGCAGGCATCATTTCATCCATAACGCCTGCATTGTTAACCAATATGTCTATTTTTCCAAGTTTTTCTACAGTAAAATCTATCATGTTTTCCATGTCTTCTTTTTTTGAAACATCGCCTTGAAAAGCAAGTATTGTACCTCCTGCCTCTTGTGCTTTCTGAGTAATTTCAGCCAATCTTTCTTTTCTCCTTGCTACTGCAACCACTGAAGCTCCTTCATTTGCAAAAAGAAGCGCTATTGCTCTTCCCATCCCTGAACTGGCTCCCGTTACAACTGCTACTTTACCTTTTAATCTCATGTTTACCACCCTCCGTAATAAATATGATTCTTTCAAATTAGGTTTGCCTATAAACTGAATAATATAAAACTTTTAATTTAGATCCTTATACCTGTCAATATCAGTATATATTTTACATACCACAGTATCTATAATAATAATAGCTTTTTTTGTTAATTATATATCATTATTAAAAGTATTTTTAATTATTGAAACAGCTATTCTAGTTTATGCATTTGACATATATTAATCCATAATATGTATTGAAAAACATGGAAGTATAGTTAATAATATAACATATAATCATTAACGTATTTGCCCCAGTCAAAAACAAAAATACAGCTTAAAAGATGGTGAAGGTGACATTTCTATGAATGAGCAGTTGACAAAACGCAAAATTCAAGCTGAAGGCACAAAACGTAGGATATATGAAACCTCCATATATCTTATAAAACAAAACGGATACAATAATGTATCCATTGATGAGATATGTATGAAGTGCGGAATTACAAAAGGTGCGTTTTACCACCATTTTAACTCCAAGGAAGACATTATAGTTGGTATAGGAACAGATATGAATTATGATATGCAGGATTACTATGAAAATATATTGTATGAAAAAGATAATATAAGCAAAATATTGGCTTTAACGAAATATTATTTTAAATTCATATCTGCTATTGGGCTTGATATTTCACGTCAGTTGAATAAAATCATAGTTGACGGTAAGCACGGCTATTTCATCTCCGGAGATAAAAATATTGAGAAAATACTATGGGATTCCATCATTGCCGGCCAAAAATCCGGAGAAATAAAGAAGCACCTTTCTGTTGAAAACATAACTTTTTTCATACACAGCCTTGTGCTGGGTATTTCAATGGATTGGTGTGCCAATGAAGGAGATTATGATATTGAAGAAAAAGGCTGCAAAGCTTTTTGTGAATTGATTTCTATAATCAAAGCATAAATTTTTAATATACTATTATGGTTTTTAGGATATGCAAGAATTGTATATCCTTATAATTTTCCCATATTAATATGAGCTTTCTCCCTGTATTTTTTCAGCAATCCACCGAAAGTAATAATATATATGTTGTAGTATAATATAAATACGTACACAGTAATGAAACTCAGGGACTTATACAAATCATTAAAAAATATTATTAATTTTGGATGTGATAACTTTGTTTGAACCTTATTTCAAAAATGATACTTATGATACCCTTGAAAATGCCAAGCGCTCATTTCTTGATATTATTTCATTAGGCAGCCGCTGGTATTTCGTATCCAGGTATGTGGATGTTATTGTTAAGGCCCGTTCCCTCTCGCTGAAGGGATTATATGATGACAAAGCATGGGCTCAATCATCATATAATGTATTAAAATCCGTAGAAGCCTGCGGCGGCAAGGTTCATATTATGGGACTTAATAATCTTCGCTCCATAACACAGCCGGTAGTATTTATAAGCAATCATATGAGCGTACTGGAAACTTTTTTGTTCCCTTGCATGATTGCTCCCTTAATAAAGGTTACATATGTGGTTAAAGACAGTCTGATTACCCATCCGCTCTTCGGACCGGTAATGAAATCACGTGACCCTATTGTTGTTTCAAGGACTAATCCAAGGGAGGATTTTATAACCGTAATGACTCAAGGCAAGGAGCTGTTGGATAAAGGAATTTCCGTCATTATCTTTCCTCAGAGCACCAGAACAGCGGAATTCATTCCCGAGCAATTCAATTCAATGGGCATAAAGCTGGCTAAAGAAGCAAATGTACCTGTTGTGCCCATTGCTATAAAAACTGACTTTTGGGAAAACGGCAAAATAATTAAGGATGTTGGACCTATAAAAAGAAAACAGCCTATATATGTTAAGTTTTCACAGCCAATTACAATTAATGGAGCCGGAAAGGCCGAGCATAAGGCAATAATAGATTTTATATCAGAAAATCTTAAGCGCTGGAATGAACAAACATCTATATAGAAAGTTAAAAGGAGGCAAATATGAAGTGGGATTCAGCTTTATATGATGATAAACACGATTTTGTATCAAAATACGGCCAAGCCCTTATAGATTCCGTCAATACCGCTAAAGGGCAGGTAATTTTGGACTTAGGCTGCGGAACAGGAAAACTCACTGTAGAGCTTGCCAAAAATGGTGCCCAGGTTATAGGAATTGACATGTCTGAGGAAATGATAAGAAAGGCCAAAACCAATTATCCATATCTGAACTTTCATATTGAAGATGCAACAGAGTTAAAATATGAGAATTGTTTCGATACCATTTTTTCAAATGCCGTGCTTCATTGGATAAAGGATCAGAAAAAATTATTGTCTTCAATATATAAGGCTTTAAAAAAAGGCGGGAAACTCATATGTGAATTCGGAGCAAAGGGCTGTGCCTATAATGTGCAAAAAGTCTTCAGTGAGGAATATGAAGCTTTAGGTTATACATACACGAACCCCTTTTTCTTTCCTCCAAATCAAGAATTTGAAAAGCTTTTGATACAGGCGGGATTTAAAATTGAAAGAATAATTGATTTTGACAGGCCTACGCCATTAAATGACGGTGATACGGGCCTAAAAAATTGGATAAATCAATTTTATTTCTCTAACCTGGCAATCATGAAGGATGAAGACAGAGAAAAAGTACTTTCATCTTCTGAAGAGCGCTTGAAGCCATTACTATATAAAAAAGGTACATGGATTGTAGACTACAGGCGTATTCAGGTTGAGGCAATAAAATAATATGTAAAAAAAGGCTGTGTCAAATTTTTATTTTAACACAGCTCTCTTTTTATTATTTATTTAACTATTATTTTAAGATTATTTCTTCTCTTGCTTCCCAAGCTTCAAGTAAAGCTGAAATGAAGTGAGAATGGGGATCCTGAAGTGACATTGTAGCGCTAGTTGTAACATCTACTAACATAGCTTTTTCTTCAGCTGTAAAGCTAGCTGTTGCTGCTTTATCAGCATCGGTCAATTTTTCAGGATAAGCGAATTTGTATGGTCTGCCGTTAGCGTCAGTATACTTGTCAAACCAAGTTTTAACTTCTGCAGCAGTCTTGCCTCTGAAGAATGCTTCAAAGTAATCGAGCTGTTCAAACCATTCTTTCTTAGTTAAGTTGTCAGCTACGCCGTTTGCTTTTAAGTGAGTCATGTCATAGTCGTAGCCTTCTTCTCTCTTAGTTTCCCAAACGCCGTCAATTCCTGCAACAAATGCATTTTTGGCAGCCTGGTCAAGAGTTGTATCAAGCCAGCCCGGGAAAAGTGAAGGCATGATTTCCATAACATCCCATGTCAAGTCAATGATTTTGCCGTTCTCGTCGAATATAACGCTTGCTGTAGTGATGTTAAGGTTGTCGTTATTGCCGTTTCTAACCCTGTAGTTTGCTATTTCGCCAAATCCGTGATAAAGCTTTTTAGCTGCTGCAGGTGTTGTTGCCGCAGGTGCTGTCGCTGCAGGTGTTGTTGCCACAGCTGCTGAATCAGCTTTAACTGTCAATTTGTCGCCGGGATATATCCTGTTTATGTCTGTTATCTGGGGGTTTAGTTTTGCCAATGCATCAATTGTTAAACCATGCTGTTTAGCAATTCTCCAGAAAACGTCTCCACTTACTACTACATATGCTTGTCCTGCAATTGCTTGTGCTCTACCTCCAACAGGAGCTGCAACAGAAGCTTTTGGAGCTGCCGGTGCTGCCGGAGCAGGTGTTGCTGGTGCTGCAGGTGCCGGTGCTGCTGGAGCAGGTGCCGGAGCCGCAGGTGCTGGTGTTTCTTCCTGGCTTGCTGAAGAAACAGTATCAACACCGTATGTAGGTACCGCTGTCATTGTCAGCAAAAGTACTAGGGTTAATAAGAGCGCTGAAATTTTCCTTTTCATTTCTATCCTCCCATATATTATTTATTTAGATAATGTTCTAATTATGTTCATTAAAACATTACTATCTTGTCTATATTTTAACATGATAGTAAATAATATTCAATTGTTTTGTTAAAAAATTATGAAACAGTTAAAATTTTCTTTGGAATTGATATCCTTATTGAATGCTTATTCATTGGGTATATTATATTATATGTATGTAGTGTAATTTAAGGGGTTACAAATTACGATATATATTTGCATTTTATATATAAATATTGCAATAATTTTATACAGCACTTATACTAAAAGTAGACAATATGCAGCAGAAATATTTAGCCCTACTTAAGTAGGACTTTATATAATTATTATAATAAATGTAGCAGTACAACTTTAAAGGAGGTAATTGCATGTTAACCACAAGACAGAACCTTTTAGAGGTAATAAAAGGTGGGAATCCCGACAGATTCATCAAACAGTATGAAGCATTTAAAATAGTAGGAGGAGACCCAGTAGGAGCCAACAACCCAAGGGCTACAAAAGGCGGCCCAAATATCATAGATAACTGGGGCGTTACAAGAAGTTTCCCTGCAAACGTTCCTGCTGCCTTCCCTGTACATGATGAAGAACACAAAGTAGTTAAAGATGTTACTAAATGGAAGGAAGTAGTTAAAGCTCCTAAACTTGATTATCCTGAATCAGATTGGCAAACTCTTAAAGCCAATGCCGAAGCAGTAGATCGCAACGAATATTTCTGCACAGTATTCCGTGCGCCTGGTATATTCGAACAGCTCCATCATTTAATGGGTATAGACAGTGCATTGATGAACTTCTATGAAGAACCTGAAGCAATGCATGAACTTATAGATTACATAGTTGACTGGATGCTGAGATACGCTGAACTTATCGTTAAGTATGCTCATCCTGACGCTATTTTCCATCATGATGACTGGGGCAGCCAGATAAGCTCCTTCATGTCACCGGAAATGTTCCAGGAATTCATAGTTCCAGGATTCAAGAAAGTATACGGATATTACAAAGCTAACGGAGTTCAGTTAATCGTTCACCACAGCGACTCCTATGCTGCAAACCTTGTTCCCTATATGATAGAAATGGGTATAGATATCTGGCAGGGAGCTATGTCAACAAACGATATTCCTGCTCTCATTAAGCAATATGGCAGCCAGATTACATTCATGGGAGATATCGACAACGGTATAGTGGACAGAGAAGACTGGACATATGAAAAAATCAAAGAAGAAGTTGCAAAATCCTGCAAGAGATGCGGAAAATTATACTTCATCCCAAGTACAACTATGGGATTGCCTGAGTCTTTATACAAAGGCGTTTACGATGCTGTAAATGACGCAATAGATGAAATGTCAAAGGAAATGTTTTAAAAATTAAAAAACTTATTTAAAAAAGTCCGTCAAACTTGACGGGCTTTTTCCTTAATATATAAATATGGCTCATACAAAACATTGTATATGCTAAAATTATGTGTTAGCATTTTATTGATGCATGAAGCTGCATCAATATTTAAGTATATTGCTTATATTTTATTTTGCGAGGTACATATGTGCACCATACTTTTTGCATTTAAAGCTCATCCCAAATATGATTTGATTTTCCTGGGAAACAGGGATGAATTTAAAAACAGGCCTTCTTTAAAGGTACATTTTTGGGAGTCCAATCCTTCAATACTTGCAGGAATGGACTTGGAAAAGGGCGGCACATGGACGGGTATAACAAAGAGTGGCCGGATATCCTTTGTGACCAATTACCGAAATGCCATGCACAGCTCTTTAATCAAATCCAGAGGCTATTTGACACAGCATTTTTTAGATACTGATGCAACACCTTTAGAATACCTTGAAAAAATAAAGCTCCAGCGCGACCAATACGGCCCTTTCAATCTGGTGGTGGGAACATTTAAGGAATTATGGTTTTATTCAAATATGGAAGATAAAATATTTTCATTAAACCCCGGAGTTTACGGCTTAAGCAATGCTTATTTGGATACTCCCTGGTTTAAGCTTAAAAGGGCAAAGAACTTTTTTTTAAATGTGTTAAATACTGATTTTATCGTCGATGACCTTTTTAAAATCTTAGATGATAAGGTAACTCCTCCCGACGAAGAGCTTCCTAATACCGGTGTGTCCTTAGAAGCTGAGCGCATGCTGTCTTCCGTTTACATTGATACCCCCGAATACGGCACCATGTTTAAAACTGTCATCCTTGCAAGTTCGTCTGGACAAGTGGAATTTTATGAAAAGTCCCTGGACAAGAAAAGTAACTGGAGTATGACTTCTTTTAATTTCAAATGCGACTTAAACAGACTATAATCTACATTTATCAATTGTTTACATTCTGTTTTATATGCATATTTTTTTATTAACATTGACAAGGATTAATTACAGGAATTATACTAAAATGAGAGGAATGCGTAAATTTATTTGTCTTCAAGACACTTCATTCTTATTTTTTTGTTAACACCTTATGTCTACTTATCTGTCGCACATTTTACTGATCATTCACTATAACATACGCAGAAATTATTTGCCGCCATTGTTCAGACTTAATTATTATTTTTAATATTAAGTATACGTATCAAAAGGAGGTAATTGTATGTTAACCAAGAGACAAAATCTTTTAGAAACCATCAAAGGCGGAAATCCCGACAGATTTGTCAATCAGTGGGAAGCATTTGCGATGATTGCCGGAGACCCAATTTCTGCTCAAAGCCCACGTGCCGTCCAAGGCCAACCACCCATAGTGGATGCCTGGGGAGTTACAAGGAGTTTTCCTGCAAATGTGCCCGGACCATTTCCTGTTCATGATCATGAACACAAAGTAATAAAAGACATTACCAAGTGGAAAGAGCAAGTTACAAAAACCCCTAATCTGGATGTTCCGGCGGAAGCTTGGGATAATATTAAGGCTCAGGCTGCTAAAATTGACCGCAATGAATACTTTGTATCCATGCTGGTCGCGCCTGGAGTATTTGAACAAGCTCATTACCTTACAGGTATTGATGATTGCTTATTATACCTATTTGAAGAACCCGAAGCCATGCATGAACTCATTGACTTCATCACCGAATGGAAGCTGGGATATGCTAAACTTGTTTGTGAACATGTTAAGCCGGAAGTTATAATCCATCATGATGACTGGGGCAGCCAGCTCAATTCCTTTATGTCTCCTGATATGTTTGCGGAATTTATAGTTCCTGCATTCAAGAAAATTTATGGATATTACAAATCCCATGGTGTCCAGCTAATAGTACACCACAGCGATTCATACGGTGCCAATCTGGTTCCTCATATGATAGAAATGGGCATCGATATATGGCAAGGCTGTATGCAAGCAAATAATACACCTGAACTCATAAAGAAATATGGCGGTCAGATTTCATTCATGGGAGATATCAATAATGGTGTAGTTGATACTCCTGACTGGTCACGTGAAGTAATAAGAAGAGAAGTAGAAAGAGCCTGCAGAAACTGCGGAAAACATTACTTCATACCGAACACAACAATGGGTGGTCCCAACAGCGTATATCCCGAAGTATACGGTGTTGTAAGCGAAGAGATAGACAGGATAAGCAAGATATTGTTCTAAAATCTTAATAATAATATTTTGGACAAACTTTACTTAACTTTATAAATATAATAAAGGGAGGAAATTAAAGTGTCAAAAATTGATGAAATCAAAGCTGGCGTAGCAGCCGGTAAGACTAAGGTGGTTCCTGGCTTGGTACAGGAAGCATTAAATGAAGGACTTGAGGCAACTGCCATACTCGAAGCTATGGTTGCCGCAATGGGAGTAGTTGGTGACAAGTTCTCATCAGGAGAAATATTTGTTCCTGAAATGCTTGTTGCAGGAAAAGCTATGCAAAAAGGCGTAGAAGTTCTTAAACCCGTTCTTGCAAGTGCAGGTTCAGTTTCCCTTGGAAAATGTGTAATCGGAACTGTTTCAGGAGACCTTCATGACATCGGTAAGAACCTTGTTGCTCTTATGATAGGCAGCGCAGGCTTCGATGTTATCGATCTCGGCGTTGACGTTCCAAAAGAAAAATTCATCGAAACAATAAAAGCAAATCCTGATGTTAAAGTTGTTGCTTGCTCAGCACTTTTAACAACAACTATGCCGGCTATGAAAGAAACTGTAGAAGCTATAAAATCAAGCGGCTTGACCGGATTCAAGGTTATAGTAGGCGGAGCACCTATCACTCCTGAATTCGCATCCTCAATCGGAGCTGACGCCTATGCCCGTGACGCAGGCGGAGCTGCTGTTAAAGCTAAGGAATTAGTATAATACATAAAGATAAACTCACCATAACCGGTGAGTTTATCTTTTTAAATATAGGGGTGTGAAATTTAATGAAATATCAGCTTCTTTTATTTGATTTGGGAGGAGTACTAGCTGAAGTTTCTCATATTCCCGAATTCTTGTCCTTAATAGGCTGGAGTGAGAAAGCTGAAGAGTTCTGGAAAAAATGGGTTTCTTCCCAATATTCAAAGGATTTTGAATCAGGGAAAATGGACACTGCTGTCTTTGCAGAAACTATAATAAGAGAATTCAATCTGCCAGTAGATTCACCTTTTTTGATTTCTTGCTTTGGCAAATTCATAAAGGGCTTTTATCCTAATGCCCTTGAAGTATTATGTTCCATACCATCCGCTTACAGAAAAGCAATATTGTCTAATACCAACCCAATCCACTGGGATATGGTATCAGGTGAGTTATATGGAAAAAGCGGTATAGGCGATTATTTCCTGTCCTTTGAAACGGGTTTTTTAAAGCCGGACAAAGAAGCCTATCTTGACGTAATTGAGAAGACAGGCTGTAACCCAGGTGAAATATTATT
Source organism: Oxobacter pfennigii (assembly GCF_001317355.1). Lineage (NCBI taxonomy): Bacteria > Bacillati > Bacillota > Clostridia > Eubacteriales > Clostridiaceae > Oxobacter > Oxobacter pfennigii. The sequence continues at coordinate 195,113 of NZ_LKET01000021.1, read as the reverse complement.
TTTTGACGATAATGATAAAAATATTGAAGCTGCAAAAGCTCTTGGAATTAATGCTGTTAAAGTAACAAGCCCAGCTGAATTAAAAAAGGCATTAATTGAACACGGTATATTGTAATTTTATTTCTCGCTGTCCAGCATCTTCATCTGGTATAGGCTGTAACGCTCACCAAAAACAGAGTTTATAGGTATGGCAGCTTCGATTTCTCTTATATCCTCTGTGCTTAAATCAATATCCAAAGCACCTAAAGTATCCTTCAATTGAGAGATTTTTCTTGAACCAATTACAGGAATTATATTTTGCCCACGGGATAATACCCAAGCAATGGCAAGCTGTGAAACCGTAGCTTGCTTTTTTTGTGCAATATTCCGTAAATCTTCTATCAGAGCAAGATTCTTGTTAAGGTTTTCTCCCGAAAAACGGGGATAATTATTGCGTACATCATTAGCAATCAAAGCCCTGTTTTTATCCCAGGCACCGCCTAGCAATCCACGGGATAATACGCCATAAGCGCTTAGAGAAATTCCAAGTTCTCTTATGCAAGGCAAGATCTCCTTCTCAATACCTCTGCTGAAAAGTGAATACTCAATTTGAAGCCAGCTTATAGGATGGACCTTATGTGCTCTTTTTACAGTTTCAGCACTCATTTCCGACAGACCTATGTAACGTACATATCCTGCCTTAACCATGTCGGCAATTGCTCCTATGGTATCCTCTATAGGTACGGTAGGGTCCAGCCGCGCAGGATAATATATGTCAATATAGTCTACTCCCAGACGCTGCAGAGTATAAGCAAGAAAATTTTTCACCGCTTCCGGACGGCAGTCAGGACTGGTGTATCCTCCGTCAGGGGTCCTCATATGACCGAATTTTACAGAAATAGTTATGTCCTCTCGCTTATAACCCGTAAATGCCTCTCTTAAAAGCAATTCATTATGCCCCGAACCATAAAAATCCCCGGTATCAAAAATATTGATACCCTCATCAAGGGCTTTGTGAATAGTTGCAATGCATTCTTTTAGGTCTGCAGCTCCATAAATACCGGACATACCCATGCACCCCAATCCTACCGCTGAAACCAATGGTCCATCTTGTCCTATTTTTCTTTTTCTCATGAGCCTATGCCTCCCTTTATAATTATTATTAAAGTTCAGTTTATTTACAAATGTAATGTAAGTACCATTTATGGCAATTTTTATTATGATTATAATTTATTTTACACTTACTTGAAAATATAGTATATTGTATAATAGTTAAAAAAATTCCGTGACAAAATATCAATTAAAATATCGGATAAAAACAAGTAAAGGAGGGGCATTCATGAACAATTTCGCTGAATCCGCCAACTGCCCAACGGAAGAAATTCAACTTTCTATTTATGATTCTGAAGTTGTTTATTACGGTGGAGACCAGCATTGGTTTCCAAGTGAGCAGCATCAAAGAAGCGGCTGCGGGCCTGTTGCGGCTGCTAACATAACCGCATATTTAGCTCAAGCCTTTCCGGAAAAATACGGAAACTTGTATCATCCAAAGGGTATTATAAATAAAAAAGATTTCATTGAACACATGGTCGAAGTTCGTGAATATGTAATTCCGGGGCATCGCGGCCTTACCTCCGTTGTTCAGTTTACTGAAAATGTTATGTCATTTTCTGAGAGCAGAGGTGTGATTCTGACTCCTCATATACTTGATGAAAATGCAAAGGAGATGGGCGATGCCATAAACTTTATTTCAGAAGCCCTGTATCAGAAGCTCCCGGTGGCCATATTGGTTTTAAGGCATCCCGCCGCCGAGCTGGATGAATTTACCTGGCATTGGATGACCATAACCCGCCTTCATTTCGATCCTGAACATTGCAAATACTATATTTCGGTGTCAACCTACGGTGAGCATAAAGAAATCGATTTTGACCTGTTATGGAATCACAGGGGCGATGATCCTGAGCATATTATAAGATTGGCTTATTTTAAATGATTATATGAATTTGATATTTTAATATATGGAAAGGCCATTGAAACACTAATTTGACTTAACTTGTCCAGATATAGTAAAATAATGTATATACATCAAATTATTGGTTTTATCACAGTTTGATACTGTATTTATGCAGCAACAATCGAAGCTTCATATCAAGTTAAGTCATAATAAAAAAATTAAATAAAAGGGAGTGTAGAAAATGGCTGTTCCTAAGTTTGACGAGAAAGAACTTAAAGTTGTAGGTGAAGTACCTAACCGATTCGGAGGCCCCCCCACACCTTTGTATGACTTTCCTGTATCACGCAAAGAAGCTTACATTGCAGCACTAAAGAGAGAACCTGTCTGGCAGATTACTACCATAGAAACCCGTATGTTTTCCCCCAAAGCAAATCCCGATAACGTAGCAAGAGCCTTTGTAATCGAAGATGAAATGATGCCACCGGATTTAGGCGGCGGAAAAGATATGTTCGGTATTGAATGGGTGTATGTACCTGTAGCCGGCGGTTCAATGGTAAAACCGGGTAACCCTTTCCTTAAAAACGCAAATGAATGGGAAGAAAAATTAGTATGGCCCGACTTGGATAAATGGGATTGGAAAGTAAGTGAAAAAGCCATTAACCTTTCTCCTGATGTCTACAACATACCCACTGTTTTAAACGGATGGTTCGAAAGGCTAATTTCTTTTATGGATTTTGATAATGCAGTCATAGCATTAATCGATGATGAACAAAAGGATGCAGTAAAAGCATTATTTGATAAACTTTCCGATCTTTATATAAAGCTCGTGGACAAGTATCTTGAGCATTTTCCCGGAATTGACGGATTTAATTTCCATGACGACTGGGGTGCACAAAAAGATACTTTCTTCTCACCCGCAACCTGCAATGAAATGATAGTTCCTGCCATGAGAAAGCTTACGGATTATATCCACTCGAAGGGAATGTTTGCTGATTTCCACTGCTGCGGACAGGATGAAAAGCAGGTACCGAATATGATAGCTGCAGGATGGGATTCCTGGAGCGGACAGCCTATGAATGATACCCATATGCTTTATGAAAAATACGGAGATAAAATAATCTTAGGCATCATCCCTGATCCCTTAAACCCCGATGCTTCTGAGGAGGAGCAGAGGGCTGCAGCAGCCAAATATGTTGAAAAGTTCTGCCAGCCAGGCAAACCTTCACTTTTAGGCTTCTATGCTGCACCAATGCTGACACCTGCCTTTAGAGAAGAAGTATATAAACTATCAAGAATCAGGTACGGCGGCAAATAAACATATTAGTTTTATTCAAGCATTTGCCTAAAACATGTATTAATGTAAAAAACTGCATTAATACATGTTTTTATATTGCACAAACATAGGCTCCCGGGACCCGCTATAGCAATCTTTGATTGCTACATATGATGACTGGGTTCTTATTGTGCAACAACAAGGTTCCCGGGACCCGCTAGCAATCTTTGATTGCTATAGCGGGTGGGGTTCTTACATTTCATACAATATGGTAAATAAAACCAGCACGCTTTATCATCTTGGTAAATTGAATTAAATATGTAAAAATGATAAAATAAAAAAGGTTTTTATTTACAGACTAACGGTTGAAAGGAGACTACAATTGAGACGAAGATTTGTAAAATTATTTACACTACATATAATACTAATTTTGACTGAATTCTTCCTGTCGCCATATACACTTTCTGCTGTTAGGGCATCGGATACAATAACGAAACCATCGATAGATGCACAAGGCGCTATACTCATAGAGGCTCACAGCGGCAAGGTGCTGTATCAAAAGAATGAGGATGAAAAATTATACCCTGCCAGCACCACAAAAATATTAACTGCCTTAATAGCTCTTGAAATGGGCGACTTGGAGGATATTATAACTGTCGGCAAAGAAGTAATGATGGTACCCTGGGATTCAAGTAAAGCCTACTTAAAAGAAGGGGAAGAGATTTCTTTAAGGGAGCTTTTACTTGGACTTATGCTTCCTTCGGGCAATGACGCTGCTGCAGTCATAGCAGTTTACATAGGCCGTTTGAGGGCAAATGATATGTCCCTTGATGAAACCGCATCAATGGATAAGTTTTCAGAGCTTATGAATAAAAGAGCAAAAGAGCTTGGTGCAAATAACTCAAATTTTGTAAACCCCCATGGATATCATGATAAAAACCATTATACTACTGCCCACGACCTTGCTCTTATTACCATGGAAGCGATGAAAATAGATTTTTTCAGGGAGGCTGTAAATACTTTTAAATATAATACAGAAGCTACTCCTGTTTTCAGCAATGGACAGATAGTCGAAACTATTGACCATTCCTGGCGAAATTCCAATGAACTTATTAATGAAACAGGCAAGGATTTTTATGAATATGCTACAGGTGTTAAGACAGGATACACCACCCCTGCAGGATTTTGTGTTGTATCTTCTGCTTCAAAGGATGGCATGGACCTTATTGCCGTAACTTTAAATTCCACGAGCCAGGCGAGGTGGGAGGATTCACAAAAGCTTCTGGAATATGGATTTTATAACTTCGGGTATTATGAAGGTGCTGTTAAAGATAAGCCAATTTACACATTAAATGTTGAGAACTCCTCACCCAACAGCCCGGAAGACCTGATAGCACTGCCGGATGAGGATTTTGCAGAGACCTATGTAATGGAAGAATACCTTAAAATGCAAAAAGAATTTTTATGGGATGAAACCCTTATATCCATTGTGGACAAGGAAAATGATATTGTATCCCTTAAGTCGTCCATTAAGGCAGATCAGATTATAGGGAAGGCAGTTTTCACCCTTAATGGAGCTGTAGTAAAAGAAGTCAATTTAAAAGCCATGGAGGAAGTGAAAAAGAAAAATATCATAAATTCCGTTTCTCAAAAAATTGATACAGGAAACATAGTCTGGTTCTTATCAGGTACGATATTCGGCGCTTTTGGAATTCTCGTGCTTTTAAGAAATGCTGCCGTAAAGAGAAGACGTTTAAGGATGGGAATAAATCAATAAAATAAATCCCTGTGGACAATCCCCAGGGATTTATCTTTTTATGTGGATATTGAGGATAATGTATTATTCAAGCATACATTACTTATATACAGTTTTGCTTAATTTCAGTGCTTCATCTGCTATCCAGCCGTTTACTTCCATAACTTTAGGATCAGCCCTGTCCAGTGTCTTTAACATTCCGCTGAAAATATATCCGCCGTTTGGAGCGAGTTTTACGAAGGTATCACGAACAGCCTGACGCACTTCCTCTTCATCGATTACCGGCCAGGTTATGGGTACATTGAGTTCAAATCCCCCATTAATTGCAAGCTTGCGTCCGAATTTTTTCTTTACCGCCACTAAATCATTTTCTACCTGGGCAGGATCCCACACACCTACTCCTATTTCAACCATTGAAGGCATTAAATCTTCACATCTGCCGCAATTATGATAAAAAATAGGCAGTCCTGCATCTCTTGCAATGTCCAGACATTTTTTATAACGGGGAACAAAAAGCTCTTCGAAGAGTTCGGGGGAAATGAAGGGATGAAGCTTTGAGGCTGAATCATCTAATAAATAATAGCCATCAGGTTTATAATAATGAATGACGTTCTTGGTGATGTAAAGTGAATGTTCAAGCATGTAATCCAACAGCTCTTCTACTTCTTCTTTTTCCTCGTATATGGCGCACAAACCTTCCGTAAAGCCCATGAACCCTATAAACTGCTGGAATAAGTCTGCATAGCCGCTTATAACAAATGCTGTATTTTCGGGGTCTTGTACAAATTTTTCCCTGTCTTTTTTAGCTGCTGCTTCCCAGTCAAAACCTGAGTAATCCGGCGCTTTGATTACATCTCTCCATTTTGTTACATCTGTCAGGATGAAATCATTCGGTTTCGGAAGCGCCGCAAAGTTGGTTTCCGCATTGGTTACAAAAGTAACTCCCCACGGGTCTTTTCCGCCTTCCGGACCTCTGAAACTTCCTAAAATGCATGGGTCTGCCATTGTCATAAGCGGTGCAGCTCCCGGCCTGCCGAATGTTGATACAGGTACGTATTCCGGCATTTCACCGCGAGCGACGCGTAAAAAATTTTCTTTCTGGGTTAAATGTGCCGTCATGCATAAACCTCCTTTATTATTTATGATTTTTAAACATTTAGCGGAAAATAATAGTATATATGCTAATTATATCATTTATACACCCCGTATAAAAATGATAGGTTATATAAAATTGCAACGAATGAGTTGGAGTTGTTATATGCCGATGCATATACTTTTTAATTTATCCGTTTTATGATATTATTGTTTATGATACCATAATCTACAATAAACGATAAAACATGCAATTATAAGTTTCATGAAATTGAGATCTTTCATATTTCATGATTGGAGGTGCGATATATGAACGAAAGAGAATATCAAAACGAAATTTTTAACAGTTATAATAACTTGATACCTTATCTTATTCATTTCTTCCGGGATGATGTGAATTTTTCAATTTGCGATACCGCGAAATATATTAAAGTAGTAAATGGTACAAGCACTAAAACCAATTTAAAGGTAGGCGACCCTATACAACCCGGAAGCGTGGCTTACGAGTGTATGAAGGCAGGAAAACCTGTCACCAAAATAGTGCCTAAAGAGGTTTTAGGGGTAGATGTGAGAGCTACTGGAATACCGGTATTTGATGAAGAAGGCAATATAGAAGGCTGCCTTGTGTTGGGAAAAAGCCTGGAGCGTGAGAATAAAATACATGACCTTTCCAAAACTCTGTCTAATGCCCTTTCGCAGATATCTACTGTTGTAGGGCAGGTTTCTGCAGAAGTTCTGAACCTGGCCGGAGAAAATACCATAATTCTTGAAAAGGCAAATGGTGCTGCCAAAGAAACGGAAAGTACTAATGAAATAATAGAATTTGTTAAAAGCATTTCCGCTCAGACCAATCTCTTAGGTTTAAATGCCGCTATTGAAGCAGCAAGAGCAGGTGAGGCAGGAAGAGGCTTTAATATTGTAGCTCAGGAAATCAGAAAGCTATCCAATTCCAGTGGTGAATCAATTGCTCAGATAAATGACATAATACAAAAAATTAAAGAATCCATTGAGGATATAACAAATGGTGTAAGCAAAGTAAATGGGTCTTTTCAGGATCAGGCGGCAGCTTTCGAAGAAATTACCGCTTCCATAGAAGAATTGAACAAGAATGCCCATGTACTTGAACAGCTGGCCGAAAATCTTTAATATACGCATAAATGATTTTATCCCCCCGAATTAAGCCCGGGGGGATATATATTTATTTTCTTTTTCAGAAACTAAAACATGCACAAGTACTCATTTTATGTTTTATACATAAAATGTCAATAATCTTAAAATTCCTATTTAAAAATCTCCCGTAGTGACACCGGCTGTTTCAAAGGTAGCCATCTCATCGGCAATTTTAATTGCAGCTTCTGCTATCGGGAACATTAATGCGGCTCCTGTCCCCTCTCCTAATCTCATATGAAAATCCAATCTTGGTCCTAAACCCATCTGTTTTAAGGCCAAGCGCTGTCCTTGCTCTTCCGAGCTATGGGATGAAATCATATAAGAAGCAGATAGCCGTGCGATTTTTGCTGCTGTCAGCGCTGCCGCCACTGAAATAATGCCGTCCAAAATAACAGGCACATTCTGATAGGAAGCTTCCAATATTGCTCCTGTAAGGGCTGCAATCTCCAATCCTCCCACCTTTGAAATTACATCTATGGGGTCGTCAACATCGGGCTGGTTGACTTCTATTGCGCGTTTTATAACTTCCTGTTTATGCTTTAAGGCATCATCTTTGACCCCTGTTCCGCGTCCTGTGACTTCCTCAACAGAATGGCCTGTGAAAACTGAAATAAGAGCAGAGCTTGGTGTCGTATTGCCAATACCAACCTCACCTGTTGCCAGAATGTTCACTCCTGATTTAATAGCATCAGCCGCAACCTTTGCCCCGGTTAAGATTGCCATCAGAGCATCCTTCCTTGACATTGCAGGCCCATGCATCATATTATCCGTTCCACTTTTTACTCTGTTTATCATAAGCTCAGGAGGATTAAGCAGCGGCGCAATTCCTACATCTGTACAAATAACCTCTGCTCCCGCATGGCAGGCTAAAATATTAATACCTGCATTTCCATTTAAGTAGCTGTAAAACATTTGGGCCGTTATCTCCTGGGGAGCGGCGCTTACCCCTTCTGCCACAACGCCATGGTCCCCGGCCATAAGAAGAACTGCCTTGCCTGCAATTTTAGGATGAGAAGTCCTCATTATGCCTGCAATCTGCTCGGCAATATCTTCCAGAACACCCAAGCTCCTTAAAGGCTTAATTTTTGCATTCAGCCTTTCTCTCATTGCCATAATAGCTGCTTCGTCTAATCCTTCAATTCCCGATACGAGCTCCTTAAGTGCAGCTTCAAGCTCTTTCATTTCCGCCTCTTTGATATTGGCCACGCCGTGATATGCAGTCACATTTTTTGATACAGTCATTTTAATCGCCTCCACTTTATTTTTTATAAAAAAATAAAGTCCCGCCACAAATTAATTGTGGTCGGGACTTTGCCGTCATCTCCGCCGCTTTTCCTTTATTAAAGAAAAGACTTTTTTCATCTCAGGCAGGTCTCCTGACTTAAGACTCAAACGCATCATTGCCCCTTCCCAGCATAAGCCAGTGGATCGGCAAGAGCTCGTCCTTACAGTGGTGGGTCCGTACCGGATTCTTACCGGTTTCCCTATTCTCCCCGAAAATCGGGGCACCTAAGATAATTTTATAATATTTTAATAAAATTTTATCATAAATGCTGAAAAAGTCAAGCTATATGCCATCCACCCTTTTAGGGTTTATATAAACCTCATAAAATGATCAGGAGCTAAAATCATAAGGAGAATTTAAATATATTGCCTTACAGGTATAAGTTTTTGACTGTCTGAATCATCATCAATTTTGGAATAATAAAAAAATTAACTTATATGCACAATCATAATATGTAAAAATTATTTCAAATTATTATAATTTCAAAACATGTTAAATGATGGTAATATTTATAATAGTATATATAAATATTTTTTAAGGGGGATTAATATGTTCGATCTTACAGGGAGGCTTACACCCAGAGAAAACTATTTAAGACTGCTTAAAGGAGGCCATCCGGATTATATTTGCCATGTTTCCGAAATTACAAAAGGAATGTTCTTTGATCCTTTGGCCATGGCTTACATGAACAGGGTCCCGGGAGCCATATCAAAAGACAGATGGGGTATATCATGGAAGTGGCTTGAAGGACATCCGGCTGCCAACCCCTATGTAACGGAAGAAACAAAAGTGATAAAAGATATCCGGCATTGGGATAAGTACATAGATGTTCCCTGGCCTTCCAAATTCAATGTTGACTGGACAGAAGCAGAAAAAAGAGCCCAGGAATTTGACCGGCAAAATTATCTTCTCATGGGATGCTGTTTTACCGGCCTCTTTGAACTGACGCATATGCTGATGGGCTTTGAAGACGCCCTCATGAACTATATTGAAGAACCTGAAGCCATGGGAGAGCTCTTAGATGTTTTATGCGAATTCAAGCTTGCATATCTTAAAGAACTGATAGACCATATCAAGCCTGACATGATTCACATCCATGATGACTGGGGAAACAAAAAGGATCTGTTCATGCACCCCGATACCTGGAGGGCTCTTTTAAAACCCCGCTGGGCAAAAATATATGAATATATGAAATCAAGAGGAGTGTTGATACAGCATCATGCCGACTGTGTATGCGAACCGATTGTTCAGGATATGTCCGAGATAGGAATTGACGTATGGCAGGGTGTAATACCTCAGAATAACATACATGAAATTCAAAAGACTCTCAACGGTTCAATGGCACTTCAGGGCGGTATTGACGGCGTTGTATTTGACAAAGCAGACTGGACAGAAGCTGAAGTGAGAAAAGAAGTTAGAAGAGCCTGCGATGAATATGTACCCCAGGGATATTTCATACCCGAAATACCTAACGGTCAGCCATTAACGCCTGGTATTAACGATATAGTAATAGATGAACTCAATTCCTACGGAGAGCATTTCTTTAAGAAGCAGAAAATATAATAGCACAGGGGCTCCAGAATTATGAACAACGTAAATGAGCATTGTGAGAGTTCTTTAAAAGTTCTTGGTGACGCCGCCTCATAACTTTTGATTGTTTGAGCGATTAGCGAGTTATCAAAAATTCTTGCATTTTCAAGGCAGGGAGCCTTAAAACTTACAGAACCCGAATACGAATGGAGTGTTCATAATTCTGGATCCCCTATTTTTAAGATACTTATTTTATGTAATAACCTCTGCCGTATAAATAAGCTTCGCTCTTAATCCATGAGTTGATCTTTGCAATGTCAGGATCTCCTATTCTCCCCAAAGCATTGGCGGCTATTGCAAAACCTCCGCCGGGTGCGTATTTATCAATCGCATCCCGTACGCCCTGCCTCGTTTCCTCCTCATCTGCATCCGGCCATGTGTCTGGTACAACCCATTCATAGCATCCTGCTACAGCAAGTTTGCCTTTATATTTTTCTTTTATGCTTAAAAGGTCATTTGTGGGCTGTGCCGGATCCCATACCCTGACTCCCAATTCAACCATATCATCTAAAAAGTCTTCACATCTCCCACAGTTATGCAGCTGTATGGGAATGCCCCTTTCGTTCACAGGTTTCAATATCCTTTCATAAACAGGCTTAAATATGTCTCTGAACATTTCAACAGACATGAAGGGATTTAGCTTTGCTGCCGTATCATCAGCAAAATAAACCAGGTCCGGTTTATAATACTCCACGGATTTTTCAATAACAGGCAAATAAAAATCTGCCATATAATTGAGCAATTCCTTGCAGTATTCCGGCTCCTCATATAATGCGCAGAGTCCGCTGTTAAAGCCCATAAAGGCAATAAGCTGTTGAAATGGCATAAATCCTACGTTTATGCATGCAGCCGATTCGTCGAGGTTTATTTTGGCAAATTCGTAATTTTTCTTTGCCTGCTGTTCCCAATCCACCTCCGGCATTTTTGGAGCTTTTATAACCTGGTGCCATTTGGTAATATCCTCCAAAATAAAATTGTTAGGCTCAGGAATACCTCCATAACCCGTTTCTTCATTGGCAACATAATGCACTCCCCATATATCGTATCTTCCTTCAGGCGGTGTCATTGCAGGCATTCCGAATATAAAAGGTCCTACATTCTTATATACCGGTTCACCCTTCCATGGTGGATTTCCCATTGTGAATACAGGAACATATTCCGGCATTTCTCCTTTTAAGATACGCATATAATTTTCTTTCGGAGTCAGCTTTGATTTATACATTGTGTGCCTCCTTTTATTAATATTATAGAAGGCATGAATATGCCTTCTATAATTAATGTGATTAATTCCTCACTTATTATTTTATATAATAATCTCTTGTGTAATAGTAAACTTCACTTTGAAGGATTTCATTAACCTTGGCAATGTCAGGATCGCCGAATTTGCCAAGGGCATTAGCTCTTGCCGCATATCCGCCGCCAGGTGCGTATTTGTCAATGGCATCCCTTACGCTCTGCCTAAGTTCTTCTTCATTATATTCCGGCCATGTTAATGGAACCTTCCAGTCATAGCATCCGCAGACAGTAAGTTTACCTTTAAACTTTTCTTTAATGCTCAAAAGATTATTTGCAGTCTGTGCCGGGTCCCAGGCTCTGACTCCCAACTTAACCATATCATCTAAAAAGTCTTCGCATCTTCCGCAGTTATGAAGCTGTATTGGAATGCCTCTGTCGTTTGCGGGTTTTAAAAGTCTTGCATAGGCGGGTACAAATATATCCTGAAAAATGTCGAGAGAAATGAAGGGATTTAGTTTGGCAGCAGTATCATCAAGGATATAAACCATATCAGGTTTATAAACATCAACTGCTTTTTCAATGAAGGGCATATAATAGTCAATCATAAAATTGATCAGTTCCTTGCAGGATTCCGGTTCTTCCAGCAATGCGCAAAGACCGTTGTTAAAGCCCATCAAAGCTATCAGCTGCTGGAAAGGCATCAAAGGAATGTTCATCATCGCCGCTGATTGAGTGGTATCGATGTTTGAAAACTCATAGTCCTTTTTCATCTGTGCATCCCAGTCTATTTCATCTACGGCAGGAGTTTCAGGAGCTTTTACAACTTCATGCCATTTTGTCACATCTTCAAGTATGAAATTGTTTGGTTCAGGAATGCCGCCATAGTTCGTCTCTTCATTGGCTACATAATGTACACCCCAGATATCTGTTCTTCCATCTTTAGATGGTGCGCCGGGAGTTCCCCAGATATTAGGCCCTACCATCTTCCAGGCTGTTTCACCATTGTAGCCCGGTAATCCCATGGTATGTATAGGTACCCAATCAGGTATTTCCCCTCTTACAACCTTCAGATAATTTTCCTTTGGTGTCAATTTTGATTTTGACATTAGGTTTACCCTCCTTTTTATAATTAACTAATTTAAAATTAGTTAAAAACAATCCGTTATAAAAATAACATTATATATTTAATATTAATACCTTTTACATAAATTTACAACCATTCCGTTTTTGACCTTTTCGACTTTGTTCTGATATGTTGATAAGTTCTTTTTATGATGGATATGATTGAATTGCCACGGAAATTGGCAGGATAATTAAGAGATGCTTTATACCTAAAATATAAGGGGCACTTTTATAAGTGCCCCTTATATTTTTATTATGCCAGCACTGTTATTCGCAGTTTATATGCGGAATAGATGTCTACAATTTAGAACATTACTTTACTCATTCTGTCTATCTCTGCAGTTACAGTTTCATAAACGCCTGTATATAAACTGTTGGCTCCGCCCATTGTTGTATTGGGTATAAAATATAATTTACCGCAGTTTGTACAAGCTCTTTCTACTTCTCTTCTTATTACTTCAAGTGACCAGTCTTCCCGGTCTACTACACCATTATCGATATCACCCATAAATGTAATCTGGCCGCCGTATTTTTTAATCAATTCAGGTGTATTGTTGGTAGTCATAACTCCCTGCCATATGTCTATTCCCATTTCGATCATATACGGAACCAAATTTGCCGCATATGAATCGCTGTGATGAACGATTAACTCTACTCCATGGGATTTGTAATATCCGTATATCTTCTTGAAACCAGGAACGATAAATTCGGCAAACATATCAGGGGACATAAAAGAATTGAGCTGGCTGCCCCAGTCATCATGATGAATAATTACTTCGGGCTTTACTATGTCACAAACAAGCTGTGCGTACTGCAATTTCCAATCCACGATGTAATCGATTAATTCATGCAATGCTTCAGGCTCTTCATAAAAATACATCAGGCAATCGTCTATTCCGGTTAAGTAATGAACCTGTTCAAAAATTCCCGGTGTAACAAGCATGGATAGAAACTGCTCATTTCTGTCAACCTTGGCAGCTTGAGCAAGAATGTTATCCCAGGCTCCTTCGGCATAATCAAATGTAGGACCCTTCACTACCTCTTTCCACTTGGTAATATCATTTACTACCTTGTGTGCCGGGTCATGAAGGGGAAAGGCAGCCGGTACATTTGGGGGAAATCTTCTTACAACTCCCCATCCATCTGTTACATCCGGCCCTCCTTTAACTGTAGGCCTGGGATTTTTTGCAGTAATTGGGTCTCCGGCGACCATTGCAAAAGCCTCCCATTGGTTTACAAATCTGTCGGGGTGTCCGCCTCTAATAGTCTCTAAAAGGTTCTGTCTTTTGGTTAACATATACATACCTCCTTTTAATGAATGACTATTTAACTGCAAAATCAAGTGCTTGTCCCTTATAATGATTAAATAATAGATAATGCTATGATATTTTCATAGTGAGTCTACTATAACAATATTACAAAAAATATCATTATATTACTATTTAAATATAACATTTACTGTTCCTATTTACCATCCCTGATATAATAAATTTACAGTTTATTTTCTTCTAGAGAAATTTCAAAACCATAATTTATTACTACACCGAAAACATTTCGTGCATTCTTATTTGTATTTATTCTAAGTTCTTTCAATATCATCAGTTATCAATAAGACGCTCCATGACTTCAAGAATATGCTCCTGCCTGTCTGCTTTAAGCCTGTTAAAGTACCTTTTAAGGTATATTCGCAGTACCCGTTCATCTTCGGACAAATCCACAGCCTGAATAAAAGTTTGAAACGGATGTCTTTTAATTAATGCAGCAATCTCACCATTTCCAAGGATATCAAAGACGTATAGCATCTCTTCCTGGCTTAATTTGCCATCAAGCAATAAATCTTCAAAATCACCAAAGGATTTTACTTTTTCTTTTATAAGCTCAGACTTATCAGATGAATACCGGCATTCGTGCAACTCACCTATAAACTTCCTGTAATCTTCATCCCTCATCTTGGCACCGGATGAAAATCTCACCTTAGGCCTCATGTCGGGATTAACAGGGCATACAAATACTTTATCAAGAGTATCTTCTCTGACTGCGTTTATTATAGTTGCTGTGATTTGAGGCAGGCATATTTTAATATATCTTTGAAGGGGGATACTTGATATATCCGCCTCTTTAAAGATCTTCTCTGCTGCATTATGAATTTTAAAAATAAGCAAGTTGTCGTCATCTTTACACAGCTCACTATATAGCTGTTCAACTTCCTGCCCTGAAATATCCAGCTTCAAAACGCTTCGGTTTGCAAGCACACATCCTAATGCCGCTGCCAATACCTGCTCAAATATATTAATTAGCAGGTCCTTGTAACCTTCATCATATCCGCAGAGCAGATGATGTATATCCTCCGCGGCAAAATTTCTGCAAAACTGGTTTTCAAGAAAAATATTTTCAAGATATTTTAAAATATATTCAACGCCCGCCAAACCTGTAATAGTATTGCAAATCTGATAATCGATGGATGCAATAGTTTCATGGGCTTCATATTCCGGATTATATAATTCAAAAAAACTTCCTACGCCATTATGGCTTACCGTTGCGTTATAGGCGTAGTTTATGGTAGTCAATTTATTGCCTTGAATCATCCTATAGATATGCTTTGCTGCATGAATTTTCGCGTTAATTAATTTCCTGCCTTTTTGATATATTAAAGAAACCGGCGATGTTTTTATTTGGCTCACAGCATGTCCGGTATCCTGCAGAGATTTCAAATACACCCCCATCGTGTAAAAGTTGGATTTCATAATACTCTCGGCAGTTTCCACTCTTATAGAACTGCTGTCGCCGCTGTTGTATCTCTCAACTTTATATGCCAAAAGCTCAATACACTGTAATTGAATATTTGTCATATCTGAATCTTCTAAAAGGCCGAGTTTACGGGATTCCTTAAGGAGCAAAGAGAAGTAATGCTCGCTGCTTAAATTTTTATCGTCAATAATGCACCTTTTATCAATATCTGCCATCTTCATCTTCCTCATCATCCAGGATATCCTCCAAGTGGTCCGGAGCATGCCCGCATTTTAAATTTCGCGCCATGTTGGAAAGCTCCCGCCCTGAGAGCAGTTCCAATGACCCCTGGCATTTATCATCAAAGCTTTTTTTCATGAATTTTATCAATTCATCGTCACTCATTAAATCAAGGGTTTCATTCTTATAAAAATAAAACATTTCAATAAGTTCATGAAGTGTTTCGGCATAATTATGCATAGATATATAAGGAGAATCGCAGAATTCTCTGATTATTTTGTCAATAACACCTCCTCCAAATTCAATCCGCCCGTTTTTTTTCAACGCGGCAGTACGCGTTTCAATAAGTTTTACAGCATCCAAACGGGATAAGGTCAATCCAAATTGCTTGGTCAGTTCGTTGCACTTTTCAATTTCAACCACCGCTGGTTTTTGTATAAGCCATGAAGATACATCGATAATTTCAAATGACAATATAAGGCACCTCCATATAAATAATGTAAATGACCTTTCAAAATCTATTGACGCATAATTAAAAGTGTGATATGATATTATTGAGTTATTATAATATGATATTAAAAACTCCACTTTCTATACTACCACTTAAAAGTTTATAAATCAATAGATATGCAAACAGCGAACATAAGTGTTCGCTGTTATTTTATGGAATATTTTAAAACTTAATTGTTAGACGCTTGATGATTCATTACGGTATTGAGAAATTTCGAATGCATAAGTGGCACAGCTTATTTTATTTGGCCCGAGTTTGTTTGTAAGCGCATAAATATATGCTCTTCATGAGGATTGCGGTTGTGACAGCACCAACACCGTTTACAGCAGGAGTGCAAGCCTTTGCCTTGTCTTTTACGCTGTCTAAATTCACATCACCGCACAATTTACCTTCCTCATCCACGTTAATGCCAACATCAATAATAACAGCATCTTTTTTTATGAATTTTTCATCTACAAATTTTGGCACGCCAATAGCAACAACCAAAATATCAGCCCGGCTGGTTATCTCGTGAGTATTTACAGTTTTTGCATGGCACACGGTTACGGTGGCATCTCTGTTCATAAGCATTTCAGATACAGGTTTTCCTACCTTATTGCTTTTTCCCATAACTGCCACATTGGCACCCTCTAAGTTTATGTTCATATAATCTAAAATGGCTATTACCGCTTCTGCCGTACAGGGGTACATATCACCCTTGCCTGTTATGTTATCAACGTCCTTGCCCGAATGAATAAAAGTAATGGCATCGGTAGTGGAATTCTTCGGTATAAGAACCATTATTCCATGAATACTTTCATTCCTGTTCAAATTTTTTATAAGATCCAGATATCTTGAGGATGATCTCTCTTCCACCTTGTCATATTCATATAGCTTATATTGTATCTCCATGGATTCGCACTTTTTTATTATACTTTTTTGATAGGATATATTGCCTTCGTCATCACCTATCCTTATGATTGCTACGGTAGGGATTACACCTGCCTCTTTCAATTTGTGAATATTCACCAATGTATTTTCCTCAATAGAGAGTGCGACTTGCTTGCAATTTATAATTTCCATATTTTCAACAACCTTTTCTTAATGTTTTTTTTAAGCTCTATCAAATTATATTATTAATTATATGTTTTCACAATAAGAAGTAATTATTATGTTATTTTTTATACTTTTTATCAAAGCTATTGACCAAAACTTAGGATAAAGAGTTATAATTATATAAATATACTTTAATTACGTTATATAATTTTAAAATAAATAAAACACGGGGGGATAATAATGGCATATTTGGGTGAAAACATTCCAAAACTGGGATTTGGGTTGATGCGGCTTCCGATGATTGGACAGGATATTGATATCGAACAGACAAAGCAAATGGTGGACTTATTTTTAGAAAAAGGATTTACTTATTTTGATACAGCTTACGGCTATAATAACGGTAAATCGGAAGCAGCCATCAAAGAAGCTTTGGTAGACCGCTATCCAAGGGATAAATTCCAGCTTGCAACCAAGCTTCCTGCATGGGCAGGCCCAAAGACCGCAGAAGAAGCACAGAACATGTTCTGGACTTCTTTAGAAAGAACTGGAGCAGGATATTTTGATTTTTATCTTTTGCATAACCTGGGAGATAATCGCACACAGTCTTTTTATGATTATAATATCTGGGGGTTCCTTGCCGAGCAGAAGGAAAAAGGCCTGATTAAGCATTTAGGCTTCTCTTTCCATGACAAGGCTGACGTTCTTGATGATTTATTGAACAGGCATCCGGATATGGAGTTTGTGCAGCTGCAAATAAATTATGCAGACTGGGAAAGTGATTCCGTGCAATCAAGAAAATGCTACGAAGTGGCAAGAAAGCACAATAAGCCTGTTATAATTATGGAGCCGGTAAAAGGCGGATCATTGGCAAGCATTCCTGACAGCATAGCGGGAATATTCAAAGAAGCAAATCCAAATACTTCAGTGGCATCATGGGCTGTACGCTTTGCCGCATCATTGGATGGAATAATAGCAGTGCTTAGCGGTATGTCCAATTTAGATCAGATGAAGGATAATCTATCCTACATGCAGGATTTCAAGCCATTAACCGATGATGAACGCAAGGTTATAGCAAAAGTTCAGAAAGCGCTGGAGGATGTTCCAAGAATTCCCTGTACCAATTGCCAGTATTGCACAAAGGGATGTCCTGCAAACATAGCAATTCCCAATATATTAAATGCCCTGAATACTTATTTGGTATATAATAATTTACAGGGAGCAAGGCACAATTATATGTTTGCAACCCGAGGAAGCGGAAAAGCCTCAACATGTTATACCTGCGGCCAGTGCGAAGGTGCATGTCCACAGCATATTGAAATCATGGAACACCTTAAAAAAGCTGCAGAATTGATTGAAGCATAAAATAAGATTTAATTAAAATCAGCCAATCAAATAAATTGATTGGCTGATTTTTATATGGAGTAGTGTAAAATGCTGATATAGTATTTGTACAGTCTATTGAATAAGCTTTTCTGCTGCTGTATATTCAAGGTTAAGGCTGTCTGCCACTGGCTTATTGGTTATAAAACCTTTGTAAGTGTTTAGCCCCAGCATAATGCCTTTATCGCTTAACATGGCACCTTCGGCTCCCTTATCGGCTATGGCCAAAAGATAGGGAAGAGTTGCTCCTGTCAGTGCATAGGTAGAGGTTCTTGGAACTGCTCCCGGCATATTGGCGACGGAGTAGTGAATAACTCCATACTTTTCATAGCTTGGGTTATCGTGAGTTGTCACCCTGTCTATAGTCTCGATGGAACCTCCCTGATCTATGGCAACATCTACTATTACAGATCCCTTTTTCATGGCTTTTACCATTTCTTCACTTACAATCTTAGGTGCTTTTTCTCCTACTACAAGTACTGCTCCTATGAGAAGGTCGGCTTTTTTAACCATCTCTGCTGCGTTATATTCATTATATATTAAAGTAGTAAGACGTCCGCCAAACATATCGTCAAGATAAGATAATCTGTTTCTGTTTATATCCATTATGGTTACTCTGGCACCAAGACCAACTGCCATTTTAGCAGCGTTGGTTCCCACTGTACCCCCGCCTATTATGACGACTTCAGCTTGTGGAACACCCGGAACTCCTCCTAATAAAACACCCAAACCTCCCGAATATTTCAAAAGGAGATTGGCCCCTACCTGTACCGACATTCTTCCTGCCACCTCGCTCATGGGAGCAAGAAGAGGAAGAGAGCCGTTTGATAACTGCACCGTCTCGTAAGCTATTCCCGTAATCCTCTTCTTTAATAGTGCTTGGGTAAGTGCCGGATTAGGCGCAAGATGGAGATAAGTGAATAATGTCTGGCTTTCTTTGAATAATTCATACTCACTCTCCAAAGGTTCCTTTACCTTTACGATAATGTCCGAATCATTATAGATATCTATATTACTATTATATATTTTTGCACCAACAGATGCATATTCATCATCGTTTATACCGCTGCCCTGCCCTGCTGATTTTTCAATTAAAACTTTATGACCATTTTTAACAAGAGCGTGAGCTCCTCCCGGTGTAATTCCCACCCTGTTTTCATTATTTTTTATTTCCTTAGGAACTCCGATTATCATAATCTACTCCTCCAACATTTATAAATTGTCCTCTTCCGCCTTGACGGAATATATATTCTTTATTGTTGATAAGGCAACTATTGTCCTTGTTTTCTGTACCCCTCTTATGCTCTTGATATTTTTAAGAAGAGCTTCAAGGGTAAAAGTGTTCTGAGTTATTATTTTGAGTATGTAATCATATTCTCCGGCCAAATAATAACACTCTATTATTTCATTTTCCGATTGTATGAACTGTAAAAAACCTTCAGAATATTTGGGACTCTCTAAATTCAAAAACATGGTTGCAGTTAACAGCTTTCCAACCTTTACAGGATTTATTATGGTGGTATATTGCTCTATTATTCCTGAGGACTCAAGCTTTTTTAACCTTTCACTTACAGCAGAAATTGAAAGGTTAATCTGACTGCTAATCTCTGAAATAGAGATTCTGGAGTTTTCCTGAAGTAATTTGAGTATACTTGTATCAATGCTATCCATAACCGTCAACTTCTTTCGAAAGGATTTATTAATTTAATTATATAAAACAACTTTAATAATTCATACATTCAGTATAAAATTACGTAATTTTTATCGTTTTTATCAAATTATCCAAAACTATTCCGGCGGCAATAAATATTTTATATATTTTACCATAATTTTTTCGGATTAACTTTTCATATGGACAAAATTAATAATATAAAGTACAGTTATTGTGCCGAAATTAATTAATAAAAAATTTTTGAAGGGAAACAAAACAATATTATGAAAATTTACATGGCACCAATGGAAGGCTTGACAGGATATATTTACAGAAAAGCACACAACGCCTGTTTTAATAATATAGATAAATATTTTTCTCCTTTTATATCCACAAATCAAAGCTCAAAATTAAAAACCAGGGAATTGAATGATATTCTGCCTGAAAATAATGAAGGCCTATACTTGATTCCACAATTGCTTTCCAATAATTCAAAGGATTTTATCAGTATGGCAAACAAAATAAACCAATTTGGCTATGAGGAAATAAATCTGAACTTAGGCTGTCCCTTTGGTACCGTTGTTTCAAAAAACAAGGGATCCGGATTTTTGGCAAAAACACAAGAGCTTGATGTATTTTTGGATGAAGTTTTTTCTCAATGTAAAGCTAAAATCTCCGTAAAGACCAGGTTGGGAAAAGATGCCCCGGAGGAATTTTATACTTTGATTGATATATTCAATAAGTACCCCATATATGAGCTTACAATCCACCCAAGGATTCAAAAGGATTTTTATAAAAACAAACCCAACTTAAGAATTTTTAAGGAAGCTCTTAAATTAAGCAAAAATCCAATTTGCTACAACGGCGATATATTTACCCTCAAGGATTATAATACCTTCAAGGAGAATTTCCCCGATATAAACTCTGTCATGCTAGGCAGAGGGGTATTATCCAACCCTTGTCTCACAAGAGAGATAAATCAAAACATCAAAATCCAAAAGCAAAAGCTTAAAGAATTTCATGATAAACTATATGATGACTATAAAAGCATACTTTCAGGGGATATAAATGTTCTTTTTAAAATGAAAGGCCTGTGGTTTTATATGATTTGCCTGTTTTCCAACAACGAAAAATACGCAAAAAGAATTAAAAAATCAGTAAAGCTTAGAGATTACGAGGAGGCTGTATCAATCCTTTTCAATGAGCAGGATATATTGGAGGATTATCAAGACAATTTGGTTTATAAGGAAATTTAAGGGTTTTAAACCCTTTTTTATTTTGCAACCTGTTTATAACAATAAATTTAAATAGAATTTATGCCTGTTAAGTGACATAAAATGTACTAGCAAACGGGGGTGAAAATGGTGCTGAACATATTTTTCTCTTATAGCGGATTGGATTTGGATACTATTGAAATCATCCTTAATAACATTGATATAAATCCCTCTCAGCATAATTTATGCCATTATAAGCAGGATAACAGTGCCAATGACACCATGGAAAAGGTGATAAAAAGCCTGGTAAATATAGATTTATTCTTTTTAATCACCACCCAAAATTCACTGGCAAGCCCTAATGTGCAGCGGGAATTAAAAGAAGCCATAAGGCTTGTAAAGATGGGGCAGATAAAAGAAATATGCCCGGTTCTTATGGATGAAAATATAGATACAAAAATAGATTCAAGGATTCCCGAATACATTAGAAGCAAATTTATTTGCCACATACAGTCACCCTTGGGTGCAGCACAAATAATTCAAAGTATTATAAAAAAATATGAGTGTATGTATGAAAGGTAGAAAGCTATGGATTTGAATAATAATTGCAAAGCTTTGGAGTACCTTGTGGAAAACTATAAGTATTATGATGAAAAGTCCATTATATATAAAAGGAATTATTATATACTCACTGTATCCAGCATTGTATTGTCTGCATTGATACCATTGATTAGCCTGTTTATTGAAATATATCCTTTTTTTAAATATCTCATCGCTTTCTTAGGCTCTGCAGCGTCTATTATGACGGCCTTGAATGCCCATTACAGATTTCATGAAAAATGGATTGAATACCGTTCTGCCGCAGAAGATTTGAAGTGCCACAAATACTTATTTGAAACTCAGTCTTTACCCTATAAAGGGAAATATAAAGATGAACTGCTTCTTTCAAATGTTTATTCAATAGTTAAAGCGGAACATATCAGCTGGAAGTCTTTAGAATTAAACAATAAAAATAAGCCCCCTGCCAATAAGCAGCAGTGAGCTTTAGCGGCTTAATAAAGTATAAGTCTTTAAAAATATGCTTCTTCTGCATGGATATCTTTCCCCATCCACGCCGGTTATAATGTAATCCCCTCTGCTTATATAGTGCTTGCCTTCCAAGGTTTTAATATAGGGAATTTTGGGGGAATTGTAAGGATTAATATAATTATCAAGGTCAAGGCCGAATTTAACGGCTTCTTCTACTTCGTCAAAACCGTCTTCCAATCCTATGCTGTATTCCATTGCATCAATAGCTACAGGATTTTTAATATATTTGGCCAATATCATCACCTCTCATTTTAATTATTTCATGCCGTGTTTTTTTTATACTGCTAAAATTTGCTTCTTTTCAATATATAATATGTAATAGTATACTGCTTGGGTATCTTTTAAGTGACAAATTATATTGATGTATTGCATGTAACTTAAGTTTAAAATGGTCATTCAGCATTATTATGATTATGTACAAAGATTGAATCTCTATTCACACTGAAGATAACTTAAGTTACATGCACCTATTACATTATTTTTATGGATTGGATGCTTTGAGTAAATTCCTCCTCACAGTAATATTCACCCTCCATGCTGCCAGTTAAGACTATCATATACACAAAATCCGTACCGTTTATAATGACAATCCTGCTTAAATATTCGATGTCTTTACCATAGTGATTTTTCAAAGTAAATCTGCTTCGCAAAATTATACCTCTGTGTCCCGATATAATGCAATCCTCAGGCTGCTCTACTATTTCAAAATTCTCAAATTCACTGTCAAGGGCTCTTATCATTGCCCTTGTATGATCCAGGAACTTGATTTTTTTAGTTCCCCTTTTCAGCCTGCAGGCACATCTCACTGCAGGGAAGGGATATTTATAATTGTTATGTGGCATATAAAAATAAATAAAGGGCATTGCACCCCTTCTTAACCTCTCCTTTAATTCAGACTTTCTTTCAAGATCCTTTAATTTGAAACTTTCAATCCAATGCTGAGGCACGAAAATCCAGCGCTTTGGTTTTTCAATATAAAACTTCAGTTCCCTGTTGTAATATGAATCTTCCTCAATATATTTTTTATATTTACTGCTTCCCAAAATTAAACTGTCCCTCCTGTGTTCATTTAACCGGATAAATTCTTTGTAATTTCGCTCTTTATAAATATCTGCATTATGCAAAAAATATATTCCTTAAAAAGAATATATTCTCAGAAAGCTCCATTAGTGATAAGAAGTGACCATATCAATATCACGGTCAGCCCAGAAAGAAATCTGAAAAGCTGACACCGACTATTTCGGTATCAGGCCAAGTCAGGTCAAGCTAACCGAGACAATATCCCGTTAGTCCTTTTATCAAAAAAATTCCGTTCCTTATATTAGGAACGGAATTTTTTAATATTATAACTTTTAATTATTCATATATATGGACAGTGTCATCAAGGGAGCCTCTGCCGCTTATAAAATTATTGATTTTATTTTCCTTATCGGCATAGCCAATTGCGATACCTATGGTCAGTTTAAGGTTATCGGGAACTTTAAGCACTTCACGCTGAACTTCAGGATAATGCACAAGAGTTATAGCAGGAATGGTTGAAAGTCCCTGTTCAACAGCAGCCAGCATCAAGCTTTGGGAATATGCGCCGATATCATAAAGTGACCATTCGGATAAAACTTTATCCATATAAATATAAACTACCGCCGGTGTATTGAACATTGCTTGATTTAATTTTCCGAACTGCCCTGCGGCATCGCCGCAGTCACGAAGCATATCCGGGCGAAGCTGCTGCTGGTGTTTCTTTGCTGCTTCCGACCATTCAGCCGGGCGTGGAACTTCTGGTGAAGCCTGAGCTTTTTGAGCATACTTATCCAAATAACCCTTTTTTATTTTTTCAAGGGTTTCACCTGTTGCAATAAATACTTCCCAGGGCTGTGAATTAGCCCAGGACGGAGTGCGGGCTGCAGCTTCCAAAATTGCATTTAGCTTTTCCTTCTCAATAGGTGTTGATAAAAATGCCCTTGTAGAATGGCGCCCATTCAAAGCTTCTGTTACATTCATACAAAATACCTCCATTTATTTTAATTTTTTAATACATATGATTAACTAATAAAGTAAATTCTTCTTTTATTACATTTTACTTCAAGCGGCGTACATGTCAAGGAGGTTAAAAATAAATATGAGCTGACAAATCTTATTATTGATATACTTATATATATGAGAACTGCTAACTTCTAAATCATTTATCTTCTTGTTTTTTCATCTCTTTATATTCTTTAGGTGTTATACCCACTATTTTTTTAAAAACCTGGCTGAAATATTTGGAATTATGAAATCCGGACTTTTCACAAACCTCCCACACTTTATAGGTGGTGGTATCAAATAACTTCTTCGCATGCTCCACCCTTACTGAAATAATAAATTCATTAAGGCTTTTACCTGTCTCCTGTTTAAATATCCTGCAAAGATAATATGGGGAAATACATACATATTCAGAAATACTGTTTAATGATATCTTATTTGCATAATTTTGTCTGATGTAATTAATAGCATCGTTAGTTATTATACTCTTAGAACTAATTTTAGATATGATTTGTTTTTGTAAGTTACAGAACACATCACAAACCTGCTGATAAGCATTTTCAATTGATATATATTCATGTAAGGAAAATATCTTTTGTACATCTGTTCTGTTAACGATATTATTAGATTGCACCGTTTCAATGTATACATCTTTAAGGTGATCTAATGAATAGAAGCATAAAGATGGATTAAAAGAGTATTTAAGAGTTTCAATGAACAAAGTGTGAATTATATTTTCAAGCCTTGCCCTTCGACCTGACATTAACGCTCCTTTTACATTGTTCAAAATTAAATTAACATATTCTGTATTCCTGGATTTTAAAAGAGCCTCTTTGTCCTTAAGCCTGACTATTTTTTGTTCCGGTATAAAAAAAACAAGCTGATGCAGTGTTACTATACTTTGCAGTTCATCTCTGACGTGACGGCCTAATCCGCTGATTTTTTCAGAAATAGCCGTAAAATTTATATAATTGCTTTTACCTTTTGAAATCCAACGTTCAAATTCAAATTGTATAAGATTGTGAATTTCTTCTATTACTTTATTGACACCTTCTTTGGTATTTATTGAGTAATCTCTGCTTACAATTATTATAAAGTTTTTTGAAGCAGCATACAGAAATACTTCTGCCTTATATCCCGGTTTGTATAAATTCCTTATTTTTGATCGTAAAAGTCTAAAATAGTCGTAAAATAACACCCCATTTACATTATATTGCGAATACATGCTGCTGGTATAACCACAAAATCCAAGATAATATTCTCGAGTATCAAAGTCTAAGCCTATCCCATAATATCCTTCGGCTATTTTTATATCCCTCTCTGAAGCCCCTGCGATGACTTCCTCATGCAATATATATAATGATAATTCATCCAATTTTTCTGACAATTCATTTACTTTGTTTTTGTACCCGTTATTTATCCTTTTTTCTTCAAGCTCCTGCCAAACAAAGTCAAGAGCTTTTTCCAGCAGACTATTACTCAAATAGGATCTATCAATCAGATAGCTTATTTTCCATTCATTAATGGCTTTTTGTGTATATTTAAAAAGAGGAATATCTGTAACTATAATTATCTGTATGTCCGGAAGATCTCTTCTTATATATTCAATTAATGCACTCTTATCTTTATCAAAAGTCCCGAAGCTTAATATGAGAATATCCGGCAATGCCTTTTTAAAAAACTCCAATTGGCTGACATCTTTAGTTAGATTGTCAATAAGTTTTAACCCTTTATATTTAAATACCAGTGACTTCAATTTTTTTATAACCTCAGAATTATCTGCAATTATTAAAAGCGTTTTATCCATAAACTCACACCTTATATTTAATATATAGAATGTTCCTATTACACATATTTATATATAGAATAGCATTTTGAGCCGCAATAATATATATACAGAAAACACCCGTTCTTAGAACGGGTGTTTTCTGTATATATATTAAAATAGGAAGAATAAAAAATTTTATTTATTTAATGCTTCTTTTGAAGCAGACGCTCCCGCCTGTCTCCCAAAGGTAAGATTGGCTATTATTGATGCACCGCTTCCCGGATATTCTCTGTAAAATATCTGCCCGTTTGCTACCTCACCAGCTGCAAATAATCCCGGAATAACCTCATTTTTAGTATTTATTACATGACCGTTAATATCAATTTTCACTCCGCTCATAGTGCCGCTTAAAACTCCCATCATTTTAATTGCATAAAATTTACCCTTTTCAATAGGTGTCAAAAATTCTGCAGGTTTGTTAAAGTCTTCATCTTTTCCTTTTTTAGCCAGTTCATTATACCTGCTTAAAGTTGCTTTCAAAGTAGACACATCTGCACCTATTTTCTTTGCTAGTTCTTCTACAGTATCAGCTTCAAACGCTGTACCGGCCTCCACAGCGCCTCCTACAGCTTCATTATAATCTGTTTCATCAATTATATAGTAGAAATGGTTTATTCCCAAATCATATAATATCCTTGTTCTGGTAAAGTGAAAGTCCTTTTCATCCATAAAGCGCTTGCCTTGAGGAGTTACGAATAACCCATCAGCTGCTTCTCCATATCCAAGTCCTGTATCGGAATTCATTACAAGCAATATACCCGCATCGTTATTTATAATTTCTGCTCCCATACTCTCTGCCATTATAAGTCCGTCGCCGGTATTTCCCTGCCCGACACCGGTACTGAAACTCCCCGCACTGGGATAATATTTTGCTATAAGTTCTGGATTTCTGTCAAAGCCTCCCGTTGCTAAAATTACCGCTTTAGAATTTATAGTTATTTCATCTCCAGCAAAATTTTTGGCATTTACCCCAGTAACTTTTCCATCCTGACTTATTAAACTCATTGCAGGTGTTTCCAATAATAACTCTACTCCGAGCTCTTTTGCTTTTGCTTCTAGCGGTTTAATAAGATTGGCACCGGAATGCTCTGCCACCATATGTCCTCTGGAAGGTGAGCGATATGAATGAAGAGGTTCAACTCCCGGTTCAAATCTTACACCATTTTTAATAAGCCACTCAATATTAGGCCCTGAATTTTCTGCTATTAAATTTACGAAGTCTTCATTTACTTTACCTTCACCTATATCTATAAGAAATTTTGCAAAGTCTTCTGCCGTATCCTGTACCCCAGCTGCCTTTTGAATGGAAGATTCCGCCGCTAGTATTTTAGCTCCCGACCTTATTGTGCTTCCACCAGTTGCAGGCATTTTTTCCAAAAGAATAACTTTCGCTCCGCCATTTGCAGCCTCGATTGCAGCAGATAATCCCGCTATACCTGCGCCAACTACTACAACGTCTGTTTTCTTCGTGACTTTTTGAGACTCTGTATTTTCTTCTTTTTTAATTTTTAATGCAGCAATATCCGCCCCAGCTTGCTTTAAAGCTTCCTCGGCAGCCGTTAATATTGCATTGCTAGATACGGTGCATCCTGCATAAGTATCTACAGCAAGGGTTTGTCTATCAACAATTTTCAGCGGAATATTATAAATAGCCGGATCTGAAACTCCCTTTGTCTCGCTATGCTCTAAAATTTTTACTTCCTTAATTGAATTTTCATCTACCGTTACCGATAATTTTATGATTCCGTTATGCCCCTTGGTTTCGGAAGTATAGCTCCCAGCTTTAAATTTAGCTTCCGCATTGCCAGACTTTGATGTTGAAGCATTTGAACAGCCGGCAATTAACAATATCATAACCACAGATAGCAATAAACTTAAAAGCCTCTTTTTTTTAAGCATAATTTGTCCTCCTTTAAATTTTGTATAATTGCATCATTGAACTTAACGCACTTAGGTTCGCCTGCTTATAGTTATAATTTTAACATTAAAAGTCAAAATATTGAACTCAATATATTGCTTATATGGTTTGAAATATTGTCTTATTTAAATATCAATTATAGATACTTTAATATAAACCTTTATAAATTATTATTTTTGAGTGAATCTATTATAATAAGGATATTTTTTTGTCAATTTCTTTAATAAATATCTTATCCACAGAGTTGACATTTTTTTATAATTCCTTTGCAGTATAAAAGAAAGTTCAACTGATAAAAATATTTTTATAGAATTATAAAACTCTGTCAGTAGGATTTTTCCAAAATATTGATTTATTGCTTGTAAAATCAATAAAGTTATTGACGATATTTAACGAAAAAACTATAATGATAACGTATGCTAGTGTGGTTATAGTACAAAGTATACTTTTTTTCGGAATATTTTGCCCTGTAATCTTTCAGGACTTAAATATTACAGTATAAGCAGTAATAGTCAAAATTAAAAGGAGGTAACTGTATGTTAACCAAGAGACAAAATCTTTTAGAGACAATTAAGGGCGGTAACCCTGACAGGTTTGTCAATCAGTGGGAAGCATTCAAAATGGTAGCCGGCGACCCAATCGCTGCTAAAAACCCAAGACCTGTAAAAGGCGGCCCTGACGTTACAGACGGATGGGGTGTTGTAAGAAGATTCCCTCCACATGTGCCTGCCGGATTCCCTTTGCATGACCAGGAACATAAAGTAATAAAAGACATCACTAAATGGAAAGAAGTAGTTAAAGGACCTTCCTTCGATTATGCTGAAGGCGCATGGGATAACATTCTTTCTCAGGCTGCTCAAGTTGACCGCAATGAATATTTCTTATCAATGCTTGTTACACCCGGTGTATTTGAACAGGTTCACTATTTAACAGGTATGGATGATTGCTTAATGTACTTCTATGAAGAACCGGAAGCAATGCATGAACTTATAGATTACATTACTGAATGGAAACTTGGATACGCTAAACTGGTTTGCGATATAGTTAAACCTGATTGTATCATCCATCATGACGATTGGGGCAGCCAACTCAATTCCTTCATTTCTCCTGATATGTTCGGAGAATTCATCGTACCAGCTTTCAAGAAAATATATGGATATTACAAATCTCACGGTGTTCAGCTTATCGTTCACCACAACGATTCATACTCAGCTAACCTTGTTCCTCATATGATTGAAATGGGTATAGATATCTGGCAGGGAGCTATGACAGGAAACAATATTCCTGAATTAATCAAGAAATACGGCGGTCAGATTACATTCATGGGCGATATAAACAACGGTATCGTAGATACACATGACTGGTCACGCGAAGTTATAAGGGGAGAAGTGGAAAGGGCCTGCAAAGCTAATGGCAAACACTACTTCATACCAAATACAACTATGGGTGGCCCTGAGAGCGTTTATCCTGGTGTATATGATTGCGTAAGTGAAGAAATAGACAGAATAAGCAAAATAATGTTCTAATTCTGTTGATTCAAATATATTACAATATATTTTAAAATATCAGGCTGAGCATTAATTTGCTATTGCCTATTAAAGGGAGGAAAACAAATGTCTAAAATTGATGAAGTAAAAGCTGGAGTCGCAGCCGGTAAAACCAAAGTTGTTCCTGGTTTAGTACAGGAAGCATTGAACGAAGGACAAGCAGCAACTGCTATCCTTGAAGCAATGGTTGAAGCTATGGGAGTAGTAGGTGACAAATTCTCATCAGGAGAAATATTTGTTCCTGAAATGCTTGTTGCAGGTAAAGCAATGCAAAAAGGCGTAGAAGTTTTAAAACCTGTTCTTGCAGGTGAAGGTTCAGTTTCCCTTGGAAAATGCATTATAGGAACTGTTGCAGGAGACCTTCATGACATCGGCAAGAACCTTGTTGCTCTTATGATAGGCAGCGCAGGTTTCGATGTTATAGACCTCGGTGTTGACGTTCCGGCAGACAAATTCATTGAAACAATAAAAGCAAATCCTGATGTAAAAGTGGTAGCTTGCTCAGCACTTTTAACAACAACTATGCCGGCTATGAAAGAAACAGTAGAAACAATTAAAGCCAGCGGTTTGACAGGATTCAAGGTATTGGTAGGCGGAGCACCTATCACTCCTGAATTTGCATCCTCAATCGGAGCTGACGCTTATGCCCGTGATGCAGGCGGAGCTGCTGTTAAAGCTAAGGAATTAGTTTAATATTAATACGACTTGATGAGAAGGGCAGGATATTTTCCTGTCCTTTTTATACACGCTAAGTACATATATTTGGAATAACAATATTTAAAATTTTTTTGAGAAAATAATTTATTATTGTTAAAATAAATACTAAAATATGTAAAGTTTGTGTTATAATTTATATACATGTTAATTAAACATATTTGCTGGAGGTCTGAATATGATTGATTCATTGGATGAATACAGAAAAATGCTTGAAGAACTGTGCATGTTGTTTATTCAGGCATTAGACGATCTGAAAGCAAAAGGAATGATTAGCGAAGCGGAGTATATAGAACACACCGAAACAAAGCGGAGATTTTTAGAGAATATAAACTAACAAAAAATAACAGCTAATTAGTAATTTAGCTGTTATTTATTTTTATCTTTCAGGTAATACTCAATGATGAGCTTATCCAGTTTTTGGCTATATTCTATAAGTTCCTGCTTATTTAATTTACTCTTTTCCAACATTTCATTAAGCATTTCTTGCAAAATCCTAATTTCATCAGTTAGTTTCATAACAATTACCACTCTTGAAAATATTTTGTAATCATATGGCTATTATACAATTCTTATATATTTTAATCAACATAATCAGATAGCTTGAGCAAAACTTAAATTATAAGCCCTTTTTAGCGGAATCATTCCTCATATAAGGTATTATTCCTTGAGTCAAAACATATAAGCTTGTTAGTAACCCTATCCCTATAAAGGATTTTGAAACCAACAGCTGATATTTATCAAATTCTGCTGAACCTTTAAGATATTCATTATAATTATCAGAAAACATAATTCCATACTCCTTATGAAAACAAATTAAACTTTAAATATAATATGTAAATATTAATGGCATGTTACCATATATCATATGCATATTTTTACTAATACCAGTATTCGAAGCTTAGGAAGGATGTGGATTTTATATATGGAATCAGAATTTTCTCAGGAGTATTTAACTAAGCTTCAGATATTTTCTAATCAACTGCAGATTTATGGAGGACAACTGCAAGTTTTGGGCAACAATATTCAAATCCTGGCAAACCATATTGAATCTTTAGGAAGTGCCGTAGAGAGCATAGGAAATATCTATGCAAATGAAGGAAATAGAGTATCAATCATCGCCACCCTGTTGCAGCAGTCCCAGCAAAATAATTCCAACGGGCAAAATAACTCCGATAATGATGTAACTCATGAACTCCACGGAATTCATATGCAACTTAATCAAATGCAGTCGCAAATTCAAAAAATACTGGATCGTCTTAATAATACTTAACCTTCCCTTCCGGACAGGGTATTTCTTGCGTTGTACGCAAGATTCAAAATGAGGATGGTGGCTATTAAATACGATGCAACCAATATAAGTGAAGGTATATACCAAACTTCTGAATTATTAATGAACGGCAATATGAAAAGTACGGGTACTGTCAACCAGCAAAATTGCTTCCACCTATTTTTTGCTGTCTCTCTGAATACTCCAAGCTGTTTTTCGTCAGCCACATAATAAAACCCTTTGCATATAAAATAAACCATATACATCCTGATTATACTTGGAAATAACCATAAAAGAATATACCCTATTTGATGAGATTGCAATAAGCCAGCTTTATTTATGCTGCTGCCTCTGATTATTACTTCCGCGGCAGAATAGAAAATCATAATAAAAGCAGGCAATCTTCCTTTCTTATATATTTCATGCTGCCCCCTTAATTCCCCAAGAGCTACTGATACAGTTATATATCCGACTATATCAGGAAAAATATCAAAATTTCCTATGTTTATTCCTATATAAATCAATACAAATCCCCAGAACAATTTATTATATGCGGAATAATACAAACTCCCCGCCTGCCTCTCATATCTTAATTTTATAATTAACAAACATCCCTATGTACCAAGGCTAACCTGGTTTATATCGGTATTTTAAAATATGATTAAAGGGCATTTAGCTCCCTCTATAATAATATTCTGCACTTATCTGTTATATCCTTCACACTTAGTTTCTCAGTTCTTATCAATATTGCACCCGTTATTCTAACAATATTATTGAGCAGCAAATAAGTATAAGCAGCCCAGGCAGGCTGCTTATATAAAAGAGTATTTTTATTATTTTTCCAGTGCATTTTCGGCTGCATATTCTCCGCCAAGGCGTCCTGACGTGAATGCATATCCTATTCCAACGCCATTCCCTACATATGTGTCATTAAACAATACACCTTCTGATTCCAATCCTACCGCATATAAACCTTTAATTGGAATACGTTTTTCATCAAGCACCTGGAATTTTGTATTAACCAGTAATCCTCCTACAGAACCCAGGTTGTTTATTTCAGAAATAATGGCATAGTAGGGACCGTCACCGTAAGGGAGCAGATAGTCGGCAGATTTTCCAAACTCCGTATCATTGCCGGTCTTGCAAGCTTCTTCATAACTTTTAAATGTTTCTGTGAAAACATTTACATCCATTCCTGCATTCTTGGCCAGTTCTTCCAGCGTATTGCCATTAAACCCGTCTCCGTTCTGGACCATGGTGTCAAATACTTTATCTGCATCTTTCCATGAATTATCCAGTTTAAACTGATCCTGCCATGACAGATAAAACTCAGGAGGCATTCCTGGAAGCTTTGGAGCTTTTACCCCGTTCATACCCTGTGACATTAGTAAATCCAGCTGAGACTTTGAAACAATAACATAGTGGTATGGCCCTTGGAATGCGCTGGTATTGGCAGCTGCAACCGCTGTAAGCGTAGCAGCTTCATCCCTGAACCTTGCACCGGAAGTGCCTACATTCATGAAGTTAGGCAGATAGGTCAGCATAAGAGGATAACTAGCCTGAAAGCCATCATATTGAGCCTTTAGCTTGTCTGTTGATCTGGCCAAGGTTTGGTGCAGCATTTGCCCTCCAAAGTTATCGGGAACTTTTGCTCCAACCTCCCATGCCATCTTTAAACCTTCACCCACATTCTGTCCAAGACCTCCGTTTACGCCTTCAAATCCAAAGGACTCTTTAACCATTTCCTTATTGGCTGCATAGCCCCCTGTAGCAAGAATTATATTTTTTGCTGTTATTTCAAGAGTTGTTCCGTCCGCTTTTTGTACTATTACGCCTGTAACTTCTCCTGCATCATTCTTTATAAGCTTCTTTGCCGTTGCTTGTGTAATTACCTGTCCATTTTTTTCTACGGAATCAGCCAGCATTTTTCTTAACAATTCTTCACGGGTTTCATAGGCCGGAAGCAGATGCATCTGTTCTCCGAAGAAATTCATAAATTGTGTTACGTATCCTTTTTGAGCCAGCCAATCGTATGTTTCTCCCGATTTCGTTACATATTGTCTTATGGCAGCTGCATCCACCCTCCAGTGGCAGTTTTCAATCCAGTCGGCGATCATTTTTTCCTGGTCAATCTTTAAACCGCTTGCAATAGCCGCAGAAGAGTCAATGAATTTTCCTGCCCAGGATAAATTGCTTGCCCCGCCTATAACCCCTGTCTTTTCTAAAAGTATTACTTTTGCTCCCTTGTCACTTGCCGAAACTGCCGCAGTAACTCCGGAAGCCCCTCCGCCCACTACTACTACATCGGCTTCAAGCTTCTCTGTCTTTCCTTCTTCTACCTTTTGTGCGGCTTTTTTTAATGCGTCAACGTCGCCGTCCGCCTGCTTTACGCAGTCTTCCACTGCAGCCAGTATAGCTTGGCTTGAAAGAGTAGCGCCGGCAACGGCTTCTACTGCTAATGTTTGTCCATCAAGTATCTGCTTTTTAACGCTCTCTAAGGCTGCGTCCCCCAGGCCCTTGGTTTCCGACTGGCTTATAATTTTAATATCGGTAATCTTGGTTTCGCTGAATGTTACCTCTACTTTAACATCTCCTTCTCTGCCTTTAGCCGAAGTTGTGTAGGTACCTGCTTTGAACAGAGCACCCGGCGAATTAGTTGCCGGTTTTGTACACCCGCTGAATAGGGATACTAAGAGCAGCATACTAAGCCATACCGCCAGTATTCTGTTAATTAATTGCTTCTTCTCCATTAGATTTTCTCCTCTCTTATTTATTAATGATCTTTAAAGCTGCCATTGTAATGTAAAATTAATGACACCTTTTATCAGTTATTATTTTAAACTCTGGTGCAACACCAAGGTCAATATGTTTGTTAATTAACAAATTAAAAAAGTCAAATTCATGTAAGAACCTGACCTTTTACCTTTATTTAAAAACTTTGCCTTCAGTAGTCTTAATTTTATATGTCGATTTATCTTTATTATTTTATAGGTATATTCACTTCCAGATATGATCTGTCTTTTCCATTGATTTTTTCGGTGATAACTATTCTGCCTACAATATTTCCTTCTATGGAATAGTTATTTTTGTTAATGAAGTCTGTCATGAAGTCCAATTCATCCCGCATTATATATTCTCCTTCTGAGGAGAATATTACGGAGGACACGCATATTTTTGGGCTTATGTATTCAACATTTTCATTTATTGGTACATCAAAATTATGTATTTTATCTTCATATATGGCAAGCCCCCAGTTATACCGGAAGCAATCATCTCCGGATAGGAACTCCCTTTTTTCTATTTCAAAGGAGTAAAATGTATAGGGCAATATGTTCATCCATGTGCTTACAATGTCTCTTAAGAAATCGTCTTTTAATAACATATTTCTGTCGGTTTGCCTTATTCTGTACATGCCCGGTATATTCTTTATTCTGCATTTATTTAATGATTGTTCTATTTCCTTAAAGCCATGGCTTATTTCCGTAATTTCGTTTAAAAGCAGGGTGCTTTTCCTTATTTCTTCCTGTAAATTCTTCTGAGTTTCTTCTATCTTTTCAAGAATATTATCCAAGGAAGGATTTTTAATTATGGCGGCTACATCCTGAAGCGGTATCTGCATGCTTCTGTACCACCTGCTCTGCAGCAAATTTCTTGCATCCAGATCATCGAAATATCTATAGTTATTTTTGTTATCTTTAATTGGCCTTATAATACCATATTTCTCATATAACCTCAGCGTATCCACCGTTACTCCAAGTATATCGGCAAATTCACCAATAGAATATTTCATAAATCTCCTCCTGTGTAAATACAAATATTCCTATCTTGCATCGGCCATTACGAAAACTCGATAAAGCTTTAAAATTGTTGTGTTACAACCCCTAAAACACTCCTTTAAGGTACCCCCAAATATAAGTCCAGCAACCTATGGCCATAAATTGCCGTAATCAAGGTTGCGACTGAAATAAAAGGTCCGAAAGGAATCATATCCTTTCTGGATCTTATTTTTGTTATGACTAACAATATGCCGATTAATCCCCCTAATATTACCGCTATAAACAGCATAACCGGTACAAGCCTTAATCCGAGATAAAGTCCCGATACTATGCAAATTTCTGCATCTCCCCAGCCCATACCGCGGGTTAACAGAATAATAAGTGCAATTGCTGTATACCCTGTGACTGCACCTAATATATAGCTTAAAACAGCATCACCGGTAAAATACCCTATTATCACAAATATAATTCCAGATATAACTCCAAAAATAACAGTTTTCAAGTATACATCCATGGTATCTAAATCGATGAAGCCTATGACAATCATCAAAGAAGCTAATATAGCATATTTTAAGAAAAGCAATGAATATCCGTAGTTTATGTATAGCAATAAATACACTGCCGCGTTTAATAGCTCAATAACAGGGTATCTTATTGATATTTTTTCATGGCAGCGCCTGCATCTGCCCTTTAATATTAAATAGCTTACAACCGGAAAAAGGTCATACCATTTTATCCTCACATTGCAAGCCGAACAATGAGAAGGTGGGTACGAAATCGACTCACCTTTAGGAATCCTGTATATGCATACGTTAAGAAAACTGCCCATAACCAGCCCTAAAATAAATATTATTGCTTTCATAAAACTATCCCCGGCTATTTAAATTTTATCACCTGATGTATAATACATTATAGCATGAAATTTGCTGCGTAAATTTCATGGCACGATGAATCCTTGCAGCATTCATTATATAATATATTTTTTAAACATTCCACAATTATCCATAACCATAGAGCCCGGAAAAGCAATATTTAACAATTCTATGGTTATGAGAAATAAAATTGACAGAAAAGACGGTGCAAAAAATGGATTTTAAAAAAAGAAATATTGTCATAGCATTAATGGTCGCCATGTTTTTAGGCGCTGTGGAAGGAACTGTAGTAACTACTGCCATGCCTACCATAGCCCGGGATTTGAACGGCTTCGAGCTTATAAGCTGGATATTTTCCCTTTATTTATTGACATCGGCTATTTCCACCCCCATTTATGGAAAGCTTGCCGACTTATATGGAAGAAAAAACATGCTTTCTTTAGGTATATTTATTTTTCTTGTTGGAAGCTCCTTATGCGGTATATCCGGGAATATGCTGCAGCTTATGGTTTTCAGATGCGTACAGGGTTTGGGAGCCGGGGCTATATTAACTATCACATATACAATAGTAGGCGATATATTCACTCTTTCAGAGAGGGCAAAGGTTCAGGGATGGATAAGCTCAGTGTGGGGAATTTCAAGCCTGATTGGTCCGTTTTTAGGAGGATTTTTAATTGATACTTTGTCCTGGCATTGGATATTTTTTATTAATCTTCCCTTCGGAATATTAAGCATCATACTCATTCAGAGGTATCTTGATGAAAGCTTTAAAAAAAAGAAGCATCCCATAGATTATGCCGGGGCTTTTACTCTGTCCGCAGCTATTATCGCCTTATTATACAGCTTTGTATCCACGGGAGAAAATAAAGGTTCCTTTATGATATCTATGGCAATATCATTATCTGCCGCATTCATTCTTTTTGTCATATTTTATATAATTGAAAGCAAAGCAGAGGAGCCGATAATACCCTTTGATACTTTCACAAAAACAAATGCCCTTATTAATACCGTAAGCTTTTTATTATCAGCGGTTTTGATGGGTTTTGATGTATATTTGCCTATATATATTCAGACAGTTTTAGGCTATGGACCTACCATATCCGGACTTTGTCTTGCTCCCATGTCAATTTCCTGGCTTTTATCTTCAGTAATCTTAGGAGATGTTATACCAAAATACGGGGCAAAAAAAGTAATTACAGTATCGGGAATAGTTGTCCTTTTAAGCTGCATTCTTTTATTGACCCTTAACGCTGAGTCTTCGCTGATTGCAATTATAGTTTACAGTTTTTTTTCAGGATTTGGTTTTGGAGGTGCTTTAGCCACCCTTACCATAGTGATACAATCTTCGGTGGGATATGAAAAAAGAGGAGCGGTTACAGCATCAAACTCGCTTTTAAGAACCATAGGCCAGACAATAGGAGTCAGCATATACGGAGGGCTTTTGAATTTTAACATGCAATATTCATCCTCCGCCATGCCCGGGATTCATATTGTGTTTATATCCTTTGTTATCCTATCAGCTGTTTCGCTTTTAACTTCGGTAATGCTCCTAACTTATCCAAAAACACAAATCCTGCCGCATAATTAATTGCGACAGGATTTTTTTATTGGGAAATCAATCTCTTTTCTCCGGAAATGCTTTGTATGGGCTTAATATCCTGGGTTACTTCCATAATTCCTAAGAATTCTCCCTGTTCATTTCTCACTGCAAAGTATCTTATATAAACATACTTTTCCCCCATCTTAATCCAGAAATCCTCATTATCCTTTATACCGGCTTTCAAATCCTCAACGATTTTTTCTACGATATGGACACTGGCAGGAGGATGGCAGTTTTCCACCTGTCTGCCTATAATGGTTTTAGGCCGTGAAAATATCCTCTCTTTTCCTTGAGTGAAATACTTAACTGCACCGTTTTTATCGACAAAGGTTATATCTACCGGAAGAGTATTTAGCATTGCATTTGCTTGCTCTGGAGTTAACAAACCGGCGTCAAATTTTATATAGCCATCATTTAAAGGCTGTACATTATCCTCAGCTGGATCATCCTTATTAATATTTTCCGGAATCCATCTGGTTTTTGGCTTAACTATGGTATAGCCTATTTCATCGCTTTCCTGTGCTATTTTTGCCCATTCGTCCTCTGATAATGTCTCAAGAACCATAGGAAAAAGTATGCTTTCTTCTTTGAATATCATCTCTATTACTTTGTCTGCCATTCCATCAATTTTTTCAACCAAAGTACCTTTATCTGACGTATCTGATGAAAGAAGTACCCTTCCTTCCTTTATGGCATCCCTGATTTCATCGTCTACACCCCACATCACCTTTGGAGGCGCTGTGATGCCGTATTTCTCCATGAAAGGAAAGAGAAGATTTTCTTTTCTTGAATAATGCTTATCAATCTCCCATAAAAGACTCAAATCCTCTAAAAGATAATTCTTATCTTCATCCTTTCCGGAATTTTTGTAGCTTTCAAGATGAGG
Organism: Oxobacter pfennigii; assembly: GCF_001317355.1. Taxonomy (NCBI): domain Bacteria; kingdom Bacillati; phylum Bacillota; class Clostridia; order Eubacteriales; family Clostridiaceae; genus Oxobacter; species Oxobacter pfennigii. The sequence goes on along the minus strand of NZ_LKET01000021.1, from coordinate 156,376 downwards.
TTTAATTCTATCCTTCACTATTTTATCCAGTTCAATATTTTCAAGCTTAAATATGTTTACAGGATGTCCCTCCGCCTCTTCAGGCTTTTGAGGACGATGAATCTCTTCAATAGAGCCTTTGAAAACTGCGGCGTGTACGTCGCATAATTCCTGTATTTGCTCTACAGGCATTCCATCCATTATTAATGCCTGCTCCATTTCGGATATTTCTTTTGCCGAGATACCCGAAATTAGCTTTTCAAATCTCGGCTTTACTTCATCTACGCCTTTTCCGTTATGAAGCTCCATTATAAGCTCTTTTAATATTTTCTGCCTGTATTCACGATTGTTTATCATTTCACTCATTTAAATTCCCTCCTATTCTTTAACTTCATATCCTTTACTTTTAAAAACCTCTTTTATTTTATCCATTGAAATGTTTTTGATTAAAGCTCCTTTAGGTATAGTCATAAACCTGCCTGCGGTATTTATCATGCCCGGCGCGGTAATACTTTCAAAGCCTAATTCCTTCATTATTTCTATAATATCCGGATGCTCTTTTGAAATTTCATATACACTTTTTGATAAATCAAGAATATAACTCATATCAAACACCTGCCAATATTAGGGGTCACTTCCCTCTTTTTGAGTAATAAATCTGGTGCAGTCGGGCAAAATGTCCCCAACTTATTTTACCCTCTTTAAATATTATTTACTTATAACCTTGCTTAAATAATAAACCAATTAGAATAAAAAAACTGTGACATATATCATAATTTTATAAAAAATAAGAACCCATAACCATATATAGCAATAAAAGATTGCTAGCAGTACTATGAATCTTGTTATTGCAATAATAAAAGCCATGTAAATTTTATATACATGACTTCAATATTTTAAATTACTTCCCTTTCCAATGCTTCCTTATCAAGGATAATAACCCTTTTATTCCCTACCATTTCAATGATGCCGTCATCCTGGAGATGGCTCATTTTGCGGCTGACGGTCTCACGGGCTACCCCTATATAGTTTGCAATTCCTTCACGGCTTAAAGGAAGTTCTATTATAATTCCTTTAGGATGCCCTTTTCCGTATTTTTTTGAGAACTCCAACAATACAGCATTTACTCTGGCATCGATATTTCTGGTTCCCATGTTCTGCATCATGCTCTCCAAGCGCTCTAAACGGGAGCTTAATTCATCTATAATCTTTGCGCTTATATCCGGATATTGGAACAAGAGCCTTTGAAAATCGCGTCTGTTTATCATACAGGTGTTGGTTTCTTCCAATGCTTCTACATTGTAAGTGGCACTCTGCTGTTTTAAGAGATTTTTTTCTCCAAAAAAATCTCCCTCGGCAAATATATAAAGTATCTGCTCCCTGCCCTCCAAAGTATCCTTGAAGGCTTTCACTTTTCCATTGTGTATTATTATGAGATTTTCTAAATCAGAGCCTTCCTGAATTACCCTCTCTCCCTTTAGATACCTTCTTCTTATTATCAGATCTGTCACTTTATTCAGCTCTTCATCATTAAGGGCTGAGAATATTGGTACTCTTTTTGTGCAAAGCTGCTCTCCGCAGTGCTCACATACTTTTATGTCCCTGTTCATCTTAAATATCCTTCCTCCAACTCATATCTTCTTAACAGAATATCTTAACACAGTTTTAAGTTTATCGGGAGCTGTTTTTCTGAAATCCGAAAGGTATATTTCCCTGTGCCGTAAATCTTCCCTTACAAGATTATTTTCTTTACAGAATTCCTTCATTGATTCAAAGCTTTTAGGTTCATCATCATAGGAACCTAAATGCATCATCTGTACGCATAATCCATCCTCAATACTTTCATATTTTACTTTATCAAGCAAAGGATGCGGTTTTTTCTTTTTTGTATTACCTATTATTTCAAGAGCCAGGCTGTCAGTGGTAAAATCAGGCTGCCTTATCATTATTTTATAAATGAGTTCATCCTTGTCAAGGATGTCCTTACCCCTTGCCTCCTCGGATAAATCCCAGATGCCTTCCAATGGATAAATGGTATATTCAAAATATCCGGACGGCATGACGTCTTTTTTAGGAAGCATTTTAATTCCGTAAGACAAAGAGTATAATACTCCTATCGCCTCTGAAAAATCTTTACTGCTGTTAGGATTGCCCTTACCTTCGATAGTAAAAAAATTGAACTTTGGAACTTCAATAATCACAGGCTTACCTTTTGGAAGATATATATTCTTTTCTTCTTTCTTCCATTCGTGTTTCATCACATCAATCCCCTTAAGCATTTATTTCTATTATAGCAATAATATTACTGCTGCTGTGCAAGTATTGCCATTTCGCTGCTTAATTTTTCAATATTTTTAATTATATTTGCCATTTCATTGATTTTTGCATTCTGTTCATCCATTGAAGCAGTTATCTCTTCCGTTGTCGCTGAATGTTCCTGCATTATTGCCGCATTATTTTCAAGATGGCTGTCGATATTATCAAATAAAACTTTAATTTCATCCACCGATTTAAACTCTGCTTTTATATAATTTTTCATCTTTTCAAAGGATGCTACCATGTTTTCTATACTATTGCCGAGTTTATCAAGGCCTGCGCTTCCTTCACCTGATGCAGCATTCCCATGGCGCGACGTTTCAACTGCAGCGTTGGCTTTTTGCTGCAATACCGATACCACTTGGCTTATTTCATTGGCAGTGTTGTTGCTTTCATCCGAAAGCTTCCGTATTTCTTCGGCTACCACACCAAATCCTCTTCCTGCATCTCCTGCCCGAGAGGCTTCTATGGCAGCATTTAATGCCAGAAGGTTTGTCTGTTCCGCAATCCTTTTAATAGAAGAAAGAAACTCATTTATATTGTCCATGCTTTCTTTCAATTCAATTGCTGTCTTAAGTCCCTGTTCTACTGCCGTATTGACTGTCTTCATAAGTTCCTTCATTGAGGCAATTTCTCTTCCGTTATCCTGTGCTACATTGTTTACATCCATTGAAATGGACTCTACAGCTTTTGACTGTTCATGGACATACTTAAGTTTCTCCTGAGCATCTTTCATCATAGATGAAATTGAAGTTATATCAGCGGCTTCTTCCTCGATGCCCTTAGCCATTTCATATGCGCCCTTTGCCACGGCTTCACTGCTCATTATAGCACTTTCTGTATACTCCATAAAATCAACAATATTTTTATTCAAGGCAGCGGCAGCCTGCCCTACTTTGCTGAAAGTAGTTTTAAGTTCTTGCAACAGCTCTGTGGATTTCTTTTCATTATTCATCGATGATTTTAAATAATCGTTTCCCCATTTAGTGAGAAAATACAATACGATTAATCCTATATTAATAAGTACTGACTGAATTATGACTTCCTTAATTTCAATTAAGCTTCCCATAAGAGGCTTATTTAGTATAAAAGTGCATATGATTATAATGGCGTCAATACCTATCGTAAATGCAACCAGTACTAGCTTGCTGAAATATAAGGCAGCCATGCAGCAAATAATAAGATACACAATAAAAATCCTTAAAGATCCGCCTTCAATAACAGCCAGAATAGTTGCTGATAAAGCAGGGCACGTTGGGATAATAATTGATGAGGCTTTATCATTTACTTTAAATAATACTATAACTGAGGCAATCAATCCTGCACCTGCTGTTGCCCCAAACACCAGCATTGCCCTGCTTATTCCCGTAAAAGCATAGGCTTGAGCAGTCAATAGCAAGCAAAAAATCCAAATTAATAAAACATTGAATTTATTAACCCTGCGAATATTAATCTGTGAACTTTCCATATCCCATTTTCCTCCTTTTTATATTTAATAAATCAATTGATTTCATATAACTTTTGAATAAATATAATATATCGACATTATATGGCAATTAATCTCAGGTTAAAACAAGTTAACAAATATATACTAGAGTATAATTTTTAAATGGAATTTTGGAAGTTTATCTATTAATTTTGCGTATAATATGCAAAAAAACGCATGTAAATTGTATTATCAACTTACATGCGTTTTTTTAATTAGCTTTAAAAAATTCGGGTTTCATAATATTTATATCCACATTACCCTTTATTCCGGGAACTGAGCCCTGGCTTGTCATCTGCCAGATTTTCCATTCGGGCCACACCGGAACTTTAGGTGAAGAAACTCCATAATGGGCAATCCATAGAGGATATTTTGTTACTTTGCTTGTCAGATGGGAGTCTATGAATAAAGGATAAGAATACAAAACCGGCTGTGCTACAGATGATACAGTATCTAAAAACTTCAAGGATGCTTGTGTCAGGTCACCTTTTGCACCGGGATATTCTATATCCAGTACCGCATATTTTAATCCCATGTCTTTAATTATGGATACAAAATAATTTGCTTCTTCCTGGGCTTCTTCAGCATTCTTAAAATAAGCGTAATGATAACCCCCTACCACCAAGCCGGCAGCTTTGGCTCCGTTGACATTTTTTATGGCGTTTACATCTGTAAAGAGACCGTTGCTGCTGACGCCGGATATTCTTATTATGGCAAATTCATAACCTGCATCCTTAACCGCCTTCCAGTCTATATCCCCCTGATAACGGGAAACATCAATGCCTTTTATAGTATTTGAAGGAATCTGCTGTGTAGGCGGGCGTAAAATCTGAGAATGCCTGGATGCCAGCAGAAGCAGTACGGAAGAATTAGAAACCGCGCCGTCTCCTCCTAGTATCTGCACCTTGTCCAAATCCACTTCTCTATTATTTACAAATTCCAGAGCAGCTTGTATGGGGGTAGTACCAATCAGTATTACGGGGCTTAAATTTTTTGCTGCCATTACCGAGCCTGCAAGAGCATCCGGGTAATTTTCGCCGGTGGCTATATATGTGGTGCTGGAATTTAATATATCGGCAAAAAAATTGTTGATCCCTGTATTAGTCTCGTACCTGTCCATTCCCCCTAAGCGCTTTGGATTGGGAAGCAAGGCTTCAATGCCGCTGCTTACCGCTCCGGTGCCGCCTGCAATATATGTATTTTCTATGCCGGCGCTTTCAATATAGCTTTTCATATTTTGTGACAGTGCATCCCCTGCCGTTAAAAGTATAGGGATTTCCTTGGCTGCTGCAGCAGGAGCTATCGAAATTGCGTCGGGGAAATTTTCCCCCGTAACTATTACAGCCTCTTTTGCTTCTTTAAAAAACTTTGCTGCCAAAGCTTCTGATGTCTCGTATCTGTCCAAACCGTACGTACGGTCAACTTCCATACCCATTGTTAACAATGAGGTTTCAATATTTAAAGATATTACACCTTGTCCACCTATTAAGTAAGCCTTTTTTACACCCAATCTTTTTATCTCATTAATAGTCTCTGTAGTTAAAGAATCCTGGGGTGTCAAAAGTATCGGTGCGTCCAAAAGCTTTGCAAGAGGAGCCGCACTCAATGCATCGGGAAAAGCTTCTCCCGTTGCTATAACCACACTTTCAGAGCTTTGCCATCCTGCCTTTGATATTTCCAATGCTGTAGCATACCTGTCTGTACCCTGCACCCTTTTAAAATTGGTGTCGGAATCAGTATACACATAATCACCAAAAACCCAACCGATTTTACCGCCAATATCAACCTTATACCAATTGTCTAACTTATCTGTTATGTTTATCTGTGTCCCGGGGTACAGCTTGTCTATAATTTCTGCATATGTACCAGCCTCTTGACGAACATTCAGATAGCCTTCGCAATTGATTATGCCGACACCTGTGTAAGCGTAGGATACACCAGGTATGAAGGAAAACAATACAATTACTGCCATGGTAGTTAATATTGCCGTTTTTAATTTACGCATTTATACCTCCTTTTAACTTTCTGGAAATTCTATTACAGTTAAATTATATAATGTCTGTCGAAAGAGGTCAAAAGGATATGCGTTAAATTAACATATTATTAAAATTTACTCATTATACAACACCAATGTAAAAAATCCTACCTTCCCGCCGCCGGCATTATATGTCATTTTCTGATTCATGGACATACGAACCACATCTATTCCGCTGCCTTCCATGGAATATTGTATCTTTTTAGGGAAACGGCAGGGCTTATCCTCTAGTGCAGCACACTTTTCGCACACTGTACACTTGCCCGCCCCCATTATGAATACATCTTCATCTTCAAAGGCCTGCCTTAGTTTTTTAGTTGAGTCAGCTACCGCCTCCATGGAATTTTTCATTTCATCCCTGGTTTTTATGGAGGCTATTTTTGATAAAACAAAGCCTTTATTATATTTCATAACCTTTGCTTTTCTTTCATCTTCATTTCCTGCTCTTGGGGGACAGGCATAATTTTTTCCGAAATTCCCGCAGGTATTTCTTGCACACTGGTCAAATACATCCTTTGAAAAGATGATATCTTTTTGTTGGATTTCCTTGTACTCATCAAATCCGAAATCATTGAAAGCCTGTATCAGTTTATCCATTAACATGACAATACCTCCCTTAATTTTTCTATTGAAGATAGTGTGTCGTCACTTCTTAATATTGCCGAGACAACGGAAACACCATTTACATTCTCAATTATTTCAGGAGTAAGGTTATGGCTTGTTATACCTCCGATTCCGTAAATAGGTATAGGTACAGCTTTTCTTATTGCTTTTAGGATATTAATGGTAATTCCAATGGCATCCTTTTTCGTAACAGAAGGGAAAAGAGCGCCTACGCCTAAATAATCCGCACCTTCCTCGAAAGCCGTCACAGCCTGCTCAACGGTTTTTGCCGTAGCTCCTATTATTTTATCTCTTAAAATTTTTCTTGCAGTTTTAACATCCATGTCCTCTCTGCCTAAGTGCACTCCATGAGCGCCTGATGCAAGAGCAATGTCCACCCTGTCATTTATAATAAGCTTGCAGCCTGATTTGGTGCACAATTCTAATAATTTATTTACTTCATATATTTTTTCCTTGAAGCTTCCTTCTTTTCGCCTGTATTGCAAAAGCTTTATGCCATTGTCAAGTGCAATGCGGCACTTATCATAGAGTAAATTGAACTCAATGCCTTCGTCGGTTATTAAATATATTTCCTTTAAGCTAGACATAAAAAACTCTCCCTCTGCTTAAAATATCATCATCATTCACAAGAGAGAGCTCATCCAAGTAATAATTTTTAAAGGTATGAAATCCCTCATGTGATTTTTTAATTTTATCCTGCGCTTTTTCACCGGCTATGGAGTTAATAAGAGTGCCCATAACACATAATGAAAAAATATCTTTTTTATTGCCTTTTGCACAAAGGGTGCCGAGGATGGCGCTTAAAATACAGCCGGAACCTGTTATTTTGGAAAGAAGGGGAGTGCCGTTAGTTATTCTTACAGCGTTGTCCTTATAAAAAACATAATCTTCTTTACCGGTAATAACTATATACAATTTATTAATCTCTGAGAACTCTTTTATTTTTTCAATGACATCTCTTTTAAAGCCTTCTTCAAGGGAATCTATGCCTATAAAATTGCTTTTCATATTTAAAAAAGCCATAACTTCCGAATAGTTTCCCTTTAATACATTCACTTGCCTGTTCTCCAAAAGATATCTTGCAAGGTCCAATCTTACAGAAAAAACGTGTATTCCTACAGGGTCTAAAATTACAGGAATATCCTTAGCCTCTGCAATCCTGGCTGCTTTTTTAATAGCATCAATCCTTGCTTCATCAGGTGTGCCTAAATTTAAAACCAGAGAATGAGCAGCTGAAGTTATTTCATTAATCTCCTGCTCCCAGTGTGCCATTACGGGCTTTCCCCCCATATACAGGCAGGCATTGGCGACATCATTCATGGTTACAAAATTAGTTATAAAATGAACCAGGGGAGTTTTGTTTTCTCTTTCATTATAGCATTTTAAAATATCAATCAGAACCTTATTCCCCATTTAAGCCCTCAACCCTCTTCTTTCTCCCGCTAACTTATTGATAATAACAAAAATCAGAGCTGTTATAAGCATTACGGGCACTGTTACACCTAAGAAAATATCTTTATTTTTTATAATGTGATATAATACTACACCAGATGCCCAGGAAATCAACGCCGGAAGCTTAATTTCAGCTCCATCATCCTTTTTCTTTCTAAGTATGAAATAATTGGTATATACAACAGCAAACAGAGGAGCAAAGACCGAACCTATAAGATATAGAAAATTTTCATATTGTTCCATGGGGAAGAAGGCCGCCAGCATGGTTGATAAAACCGTTATTGCAATTGCCGTATTTTTCTCATTGATACCCTTGATTATCGATGAAGAGCTGACGCCTGCCGAATATGCATCCATAAAGGTTGTAGTAATGGTCGATAATAATATAACTCCTGCCGCCACAAAACCCAGCCTTGATGCGATTAAAATACCGCCTATATCCGTAGTACCTGAAGTTAGGGCAAGTGCCAGACCTATTATGTACATCCAGGTACTGCCTATAAAATAGCCTATAAAGCTGCCAGCCACAGCACCTGCCTTATTTTCTGCGAACCTGGTATAATCCGCAATAAGGGGAAGCCAGGAAAGAGGCATTACGACATTAAGCTCAATCATTGCTCCAAAGCTTAAGGGACTTTGGCCTACCGCTTCAATCAGTTCTCTGTTCTTAAATACCGAAAAACTTAAAATGATAGTCAATGCAAAGAGAAGCCCTGCTGCTATTGTATTTAAATATTTAAATCCCTGAATGCCCATGGCTATCCAAATTGCAATTAAAATACCTATGGCTGCCGCCCAGAGGATGAAATTATCTATTCCCCACAGCTTTAAAGCAACCTCATTAAATGTTCTGGCTCCTATAATTATCATAATGGTGGTCCAGCCGGTCAGCTGAATGATATTAAGAATACCGAAGAGCTTTGTTCCCAAATTACCGAAGGAAGCTTTTGTCCCTTCAATGGCCGGAATCTTTTCCTTAAAGCCTATGTAGCCGCCTAAAATCAAAATAAGCGTTCCTATAATATGCCCTATAATTATGGCTGCTACTGCGCTTTTGAATCCGGAGCCTGCAAGCAATCCTCCTGTCATTAATTCTGCCAGAGAAATTGCTGCACCGAACCAAAGGCTTACAAAGCTTATAAATGACAACTTATTATTCATCTAAAATTCCCGCCTTTCTGTATAGTTCATAAAAGTGATGCGTCGGTCCTACTCCTTTTCCCAGCTTAAATCCTTTTTCTATAGCCTTTGCCACGTAATTTTTGCCCATGGTAACGGCACTTAAAACCTCCATACCCTTTGCAAGATTTGCTGCGATGGCTGAAGATAATGTGCATCCTGTTCCATGTGTGTGTATGGTATCTATCCTTTCACCTTTTATTTCAGAAAAATTTACACTATCGTAAAATATATCCGTAGCCGGGCCGTTAAGGTGCCCTCCCTTCACAAGGACATTCTTGGGCCCCATTTTATGAAGTTCTTTTGCTGCTTGTTTCATGTCATCAATATTTGAAATTTTTCTCCCGGTTATTTCTTCTGCTTCGGGAATGTTCGGGGTTATTAAAAAGCTTAAAGGCAGCAGCTCTTCTATAAGAGTTTTTGTGGCATCTTCTGATAAAAGCTTGAACCGGCTTTTAGACACCATAACCGGGTCCAGCACTATATATGGAAGTTTTTTTATTTTTTCTAGGCTTTGTGCAACTGCTTTTATGGATTCAATCTTTGAAACCATGCCTATTTTAATCCCATGCACTTCTATATCATCAAATATGGCATCAATCTGACCTTTTATAATTTCAGGGCTTATATCCTGTATACCGAAAACTCCCATGGTGTTTTGTGCCGTAACGGCAGTAATAACACTCATGCCATATACACCATTGGCAGAAAAAGCCTTTAAATCTGCCTGTATTCCTGCTCCTCCGCAGCTGTCAGAGCCTGCAATGGTCAATGCATTAAACATAAATATTCATCTCCTAGTTTAATTTTTTTTGCTCATCCGCCATGATTTTTTTAAATACCGGCAAGCTTAATATAATTACTGCGAAAATTGCTCCCCCTACGGTGCTTAAGGAAAATGGCACAACAAAGGCAAATATGGCAGCTTCCTTTCCCATTAAAAATACAGAAACAGGATATGCCGCGATTGCTCCGATTGTTCCTGTGCCTATTACTTCACCTAAAGCTGACCAGTATATGCTTTTGAATTTCTTATAGAGCAGTCCGGCAAGGAAAGCTCCGATTATACTTCCCGGAAAGGCTAAAAGTGAACCAGTCCCTATTATATTTCTAAGAAGCGAAATTAAAAAAGCATTGACAACCGCATAAAGAGGCCCTAACAAAACTCCGGAAAACACATTTATAAAATGTTGTACAGGAAACATTTTCCCTCCCAAAAAGGGGATGTAAAAAACAGAGCCGGATAAAACTCCAAAAGCTACAAGGAGTGCACTTAAGGTAAGCTTGTAAATGTTTTTAGATTTCATTATAATTCCTCCCGTTTTTGTGCCGGGGTGCAATAAATTAAAAAAGCACAGCCCGCAGGCTGCACTAATAGATTAATATTATTAACGCTTTCCTACGCTGGTATTAACCAGATCAGGTATAAGAGTCAAGGGATATAGTCCCTTATCTCAGCCAGCATATACTGGCCCCCCTAGCACATTTTATTTTTTAGTATAATATAACATGAAAATTATCATTAAACAATAAGCCAGTAAGATTTCCATATAAAAATATAAAAATAATACGGTTTCAGCTGAAGCGCTGCCAGCATATTATTATTGTATATTTATATTTTGGCAGGGAAACCATGAGGTTTATAATTATAAGCGACTGCAAAGGAAAAAATAACGGCATTAACAAAGAGATACTGACAAAGATTTTTAAGCAAACAGTGAAATTACAGCCCCAATTCATTGTGGCCTTAGGAGATACTGTGGCGGGACACCCGGATGAAGATGTATTAATATTCCAGCTGAAACATTTAAAAAAGCTTATTTATAAATATCATCCGGATATTACCGTATACCCTGTGGCAGGAAACCATGAAATAGGCAGCCGCTCAAATGATGACAGATATGAAAAAGCCTTTTCTTCATTCTACGGTGATTTTGCACTTGACTCCTCCCTTCAAGGCTACAACAACTTAGTGTATTTTAAGGATTTTGAGCATGTAAGGCTTATTATCCTTAATACCTTTCGATTTAGAAGCGCTCATAAAATTGACGAAGCCCAGCTGAACTTTCTGGAAGCAGCAGCATCAATTGAAAAAAAATATAAACTTCTTTTTTTCCATTCTCCTGCCTTTCCCACAGGAGCTCATTACGGCAACTGCCTTGACTTGCATCCCGATTATAGAAATTTATTGTGGAGCATAGTTGATAAACATAAAATCCATGTGGTTTTTTCTGCCCATGAGCATAATTATACAAGAAGACTGATTGACAATTCCTTTTTGGATGGTAATTTTAAAAATCCTATATATCAGGTTATAACGGGAGGGGGAGGTGAAAAGCTGAGAGACAAATATATAAGCAGTCAAGGAGTGATAATTCCCCCCATAGCCAGGCACCATTTTGTTCTGGTGGATGCTGAAGGGGATGGTTTAAATGTATACGCGATGGATCTTAAGGGCACAGTTATGGATGAGTTTGTAATAAAAAAATAGCGTCCTAAGCTAAATGGAAGCTACTTGAAATGCCATACTCCGCCTATCTGTTCCACATTAAAACTTTCTCCACAAACATAGCAATTAGATACCCCATTTACGGGATAAGGGAGTGTTATGCCGCATTTATTGCATAAAAGAGGTATGTTCTTACTTGTCCTGCTTATATCATTTCCGGGATTATTTAAAGGACCTATAATCATCTCAGGCTGGTTAAGCCAAACTAAAAATGCATCAACAACGACAGGTGAAAATTGACTGCCTTTTGCTCTTATGATTTCTTCAACGGCCACAGACCAGGGTGTAGCTTTCCGGTAAACCCTATCTGAAGTAAGTGCATCTAACGCATCGGCTACAGAAATAATCTGGGCTCCTTCCGGAATTGCATCTCCTTCAAGGCCAAAAGGATAACCCGTCCCGTCATATTTTTCATGGTGATACAACACATAAGGGATAAGGTCATGAAAAAAACCCAGGGATTCAAGTATGCGTGCCCCTTCTCTGCTATGACTTTTCATAAGCTCGTACTCTTCATCGGTAAGCTTTTCGGCTTTGTTCAATGCTCTGTCAGGAACTCCTACTTTTCCTATATCATGGAGCAGTCCAGCCCTTTTAATAATATCGATTTGGCTTTCTGATTTACCCATAGCCCTTGCTATTCCGGCAGCATATTGGGCAACCCTTTCGGAATGGCCTCCGGTGTAATTGGAACGTTTCTCAATGGCACGGGATATCATGCGTATAACCTGCTGCTTAAAGACTTCTTCCTTTTCTGCTGCAGCTATTAAGTGAAGGACTGTTTCTATGCTTCCCTTGATTAATTCCAGAGCATAATACTCCCAATCCTCATAGGATGAGGGACGGAATAAGTAGATTATATAACCGGTATCTTGAGATTGTATGCGTATTGCGGCAGCAGGCATTCCATCAATTGATACTGGTTTATTAATGCTTTCCTGCTTAAAGACTTCAAATTGTTCGTTGAGCTTTTTGGTGAAGCTGTCGGTTTGTTCTTCAGATAAGTTTGAATAATATAATTCCACTTCATCCAATATAAAATCCATAGAATAAATGGCCGCTTTTTCATAATCTATGACGGTGCTTATTATATCAGGAACCTTTTTTAGAAGCTCCGGCTTGCTGTTGATTGATTTTATTTCATCTGCAGCATTTTTTATGTTGATCAGAACATCCTTGAAATAGTCCATCATATTTTATTCCATGCCTTAGAAAGAGACTCATAACGCAAACGCAGTAAATTTTCATGTTCTTCTTCATCTCTTACCAGTTGTTCAAAAAAGCCTTTTACCGTTAGGTCCTCCGACTTGTCTGCCAGCATTTGATAATGCTCCTGCGCCTGACGTTCGGCTTTAATAGCATCCTTAATTGCTTTTAATATTTCTTCCATAGTATATTCACACCTTTCATTAAACTAAATAGCCCTTATCAGTCAGTTCAAGGAAAGCCTTTTATAAAAATTGTCTCCCATATTGTACCACGCAATTTTACATATTTCACTACTTATTTCATATTTTGTCGAAATTTAATATGAATTTTACACATAAAAAATATCCTTTAGAAACCCAAAGGATATTTTGAATAATTATAAATCGATGATTTTTTCAAGGCAGACTTCGTTGCAGTTTGGGAATTTGGGACAATTTATACAATCTGTCCATACCTTATGAGGCATGGACTCTTTTTGTATAACATTAAAACCATGTTTTTCAAAAAAGCCCGGCTGATATGTCAAAGTGAAGACCTTGGGGATTCCCAGCTCTTTTGCTTCCTCCAATATAAAATCAACTATTTTGCTTCCTATTCCCTTGCTTAATAAATTCTCTTTAACCGCCAGGGTTCTAAGCTCTGCTAAATCAATCCACAACACATGCAAAGCTCCCGTTCCTAATATTTCTCCATCCTCCTCAGCAACTACAAAATCTCGTATATGTTCATATAACATGCTGCGGGCACGTGATAGCATCATGCCTTTTTCTGCATAATAATTCACTATTTCGTGTATTTGTTCCACATCGGAAAGTTTGGCCTTACGAACAATCACAATAGTCACCTACTTATTTAATAATGATAAGAATAATAGTAACAAACAATGAATAATAATGCAAATAAAACGTATATAAATCTGCGTATTTATTTGGGGAAATCAAAGTCCACCGTAAAGATTATACCACCCTCTTGGTATTTATCAAAATTTATTATAATTGAATTAAGGAATTTATTTGAGGACTCTTCATTAATTAATTCCTTGAATTTAAGTATATCGTCAAAATTAATCACTATCTCATTGCCGTTAAAACTAATTCCTTCTAGCTTGTCCAGCCCAGCTTCAATAAAAGATTTTCCTATGATTTTATGAAGAAATTTTCTTATGGAACTCAAAATAAGCCTGTTTTCAATATTCATTATAGACGAGATTTCTTCTATATAGTTTAAAGCAATTACATGGCTGCCGGGATGAAATTCAAAGTTTTTTATAGTTACCATATAACTTACTTTTACAGGAAAACCCTTGTATTGGTCTGTTATATCCAAGCAAACTGTTTCATTCTTAAAAGAAATATCCAAAGCTGTAAAATTAAGCTTAAGTTTATCCAATATAATAGGTTTTATTTCGTCATTTACAATTTTGTCAGTAATAACGATGCGGCCCATTAATATATCTTCCCAGGTTATGTGTTTTAAAAGATTATATAATTCCTCCCGGTGTTCTGTGAGGAATACCATTATGTCCCTACTAGTTTTTTTAGTTTTAATAAATTCATTAAGGACTGCCATTTTCCCGCCTCCGATAATTAAATTGTTTATGAAAAGAGCCTCTTTATGAGGCCCTCCTTTAAAACTTGTTACCATTTCTTTTTGCTGTCGCTGATTTTGTCTGACATGGGCAGGGATGCCTTCCCAAGTGAACCTATTGAAGATTCTCCTTTGGGTGTGCCCGTCATTTCCTCTTTATCCTCTACATCGCCTATATCGTCACTGCTATTTACCATAGCCGCGTCCATATAAGCAAATGAGCCTAAATCCGATTCGCCTTTTGGAATATCAGTTATTTCATTTATATCCTCGCTTACATTGGCTTTAGTTTTCTTTTTGTTTTTAGCCATGTTATCACCCCGTTTTTATCTTTTCCATTTGCTTATTGTTTATGCTGATAAAAAAAGCCATGTTTTCCTGTTCAAAGCAAAGGATTTTTAAAAAATGAAGTGATTCTTATTATATTGTCCTTTCCATATAACCTACTTCAAAGGGTAAATGTTCGAACGTCTTTGTACCAGTTTGACAAAAGCCCTTCTTAATATACCATCTCTTTAAGATTTCATTATCATTTACAATTCCTATGGTGATTTTTTTGCCTCCGAATTTTTTTACAAAGTCAAAAATAAAATTCACCAGCATGTTTCCATATCCTTTATGTCTGTATTCAGGAAGTACCGACAATCTCTCCATGCAAAAACATTCATTATCTATTTTTTCAACAGCCACAAAACCAATGCATATATTGTCCAAAAAAAGCCCAAACATGTTTATTCCTTTTTCTTTCATTCTCATAATATGCCTAGGTTTTATAAATGCGGGATTTGTCGGTGCATTCTCCTCAGTAAAATTAAACTCCCGTGCCACGGTTAAAAATGATTTGCTTACAACTTCAGCATATAATGAATAATCATCATCAAAAATTTCTAAAATTTTAACCTCCATGATTTTTGCCTATACCGGGATTCCTTTTGCCAGCTTTGCGCCCATTTCATAGACATTTTGACAGTCTACCGGGAAAACTTCTTTATACCTTTTAGTCTTTGCCTCGACATCAAACCTGTCGGCAACATATTTTGAATAATCATCAAATTGATAAGTATCAGTGGAATAATAGCATTCTGAATAGCCAAACATCCTCTTTAAAGCTCCTTCCATCTGTGAAAGCTGCTGTTCAAAATTAGTCTTCTTTATCATATCATCGGGTATGTTCATTGTATAAATTAACCCTATCGGTATTTGTCTGGGGAATAAAGTGGGGCCGCTTTTGTTACTATATACAAGATATTGGAACAACATTCTTTCAAGCAAGGACCTGGTTTCACCCGTCAGGTTTCCAAAATAAATGGGAGAACCTATAAATACCGCATCAGCATGTGCTATTTTTTCTAAAATCGGTGTCAGGTCATCCTTCATGGCGCATTTGCCATAGCTCTTTCCATTCTTTAACTTACAGACAAAGCAGCTTATGCAGCCTTTAAAATTTAAATCATAAAGATGAATAAGCTCTGTCTCCGCACCGACCGATTGTGCGCCTTCCAATGCTTTTTCCAAAAGGGTTGCAGTATTCCACTTCTTTCTGGGACTTCCGTTCAGTGCCACTACTTTCATAATCATCCTCCTTATATTTTTATAATTTACTATAGTTATAAGACTATAGTTCAACATCGAGCCACTGGTTCCCTCTCCAAATTTTTTTAAACTTCAGATGCATGTATATGGCAAGCAGCATTGCTTTATCATCCTTTTCATCTATTTCCTCAAAGCACTTTTTCCTGTTTGTCAAATATTTTTGAATTAGCTTTGCAAGCTCAGATATATTAGCCAAGCCTAAAATATCCAATAATTCCTCCATTGTTGGAAGCCAGGCAGTGGTTTCCGATGGTCCCAAAAGCTGCCTTGTTTTAGATAATAAGACAATACCGTCACGTAAAAAATAATCTCCCTCTGATAATTCCATCCTGCCTTTATGCATCTTATTAAACTTAAGCAGATAATTTTTTTCACACATTTTTGTGTAATCTACAGAAAAATTTTTCTTATCCGGCATTTCAGGTAACTCCTGCTTTGCATATATTTGTATATTTGAAATAATTATAACATTCTTCCCCAAAATGTTTATTGTATTTTTACTTATAACTTCTTTTAATATTCTGCTTATATGTTGAGACAAATGGCAAATACTATATAATACAATTTGCTCTGCAAATTATATTTCAAAAATGAATTCCGAAGAATTCATTACATAATACAAATACTTACTGAGAGGCTAATGAATATGAAGACTTTACATTTAAGAGATACCATTTATAAATTATATGGTTATGAGATAAAGCTATTATGAAGACTGACAGTCATATTGAAAAAATTTTATGGAGCATTGCCTTTCCAGGTTTTGGGCAGCTTCTCAACGGAGACCTTGTAAAGGGCATGGTATTTATCGCTCTTGAATTGATTATCAATATAAAATCCAATTTGAACAAGGTCATTGTTTTAAGCTTTTACGGGGATATAGAAACAGCCATCAATACTACTGATTACCAATGGCTTATGTTTTATCCCTGCATTTATATCTTTGCTATTTGGGACGCTTACAAAAAATCCGGTGATGACGAAATTAAATATTCTTTCCTGCCTTTTGTTATATCCGCTTATTTAGGCACTATAGGTGTTATATATTCGCCTACCTTTAAAATCGGCAATATACTGCTAGGTCCAATATGGCTGCCCATAATCTGTTTCTTTTCAGGAGCATTGATAGGCATGATCATTATTAAAATAATGAGTAAAAAATAATGCTGCTATAAAATTTTAAAAGCAGCATTATTTATAAGCTGATTATGAGAGTTTACAATAACCCTTTTTTACAAGCTTGTCTACATGTTCATCAAATAATTTTTCTATATTGATATGATACTTATTTTGTATACTGTCAAGAAGATTGAAGCAGTTTTGTATTATTTGAAACAACTCATAAACATATTTAATATTTGAGGTTTCTCTGTCAATTACAGGTACCTCACCATTGTCTCCGGTGAATTTACCTAATTGGGCGATTCTCCCCATGGATAATATAATGCAATTCATGGTTTTCTCCAACCCTGCCGTAATGTCATTGGGGCTGAAATGTATGTACCTGCAGCCATCCTTTACCTGAAAAATTATCTGATTTTCCAGCTCAATCAGGTTTAAATCCTCCGCATATTTTTCAAAGAGCTTTTGCACATCTATACCATAGCTTTCAAATACAAAAAGCTGGGATGCACAGGTCTGGGCAATATCCATTATTTCTCCCAGAACGCTGTTGAGCTTTATCTTATACTCTGACCTTATCCTGTCAACCTCATCGTCACTTAGAAGCAGACAATTCCTGTCGTTTTTTTCTTCATATATCCGAAGCTCTTCAATTGCCCCGTTACATTCTGCAATCTCCTCCACCAGTTTCCTGAAGGTGGTCTGTTCATTGGGCTTCAGGAAATTCAACTCCGGCAGCCTCATCACATTATAATCCATCATTGATTTTTCACCTCGACACTTCCTGAGTTAATACTATAATAATTATATCATGCAAGGCGATTTCATAAAACCTCGCTTAAAAAAAGTGCCGAAAAATATAAAATTAAACTGCACACCTTTTTCTTGCTGTATTAATAATCTTATATATTAAAGAAGCATAATCAATGCCGCCCTTATTTGCCATTCTTACAAAATCGCTGTAGCCTTCCTTTAGCCCCGGAAGGGTATTTATCTCTAATACATATGGTGTATTATCCTTTACCATAATATCTACTCTTGAAAAATCTCTGCACCCAAGAGCATTATATGCACCAATGGCTGCATCTTCAATTTTACTTCTTAAAATTTCGTCTACATCAGCAGGACAATAATATTTTGCAAGCTGCCAGTGATCTGATTTTACTTCAAAGGTATTAAACCTGCCATATTCTTCTGGAACATCGGAAAAGTCAGTTTCCATGAGGGGGAATACCGTCGTTTCATCACTGTTTCCTATAATGCCGCAAGTAAATTCACGGCCTATAATAAATTCTTCAACAAGTATGGTTTGATTATATTCACTACGAAGTTTATCCACCTGATTTTTCAATTCCTTTTCATTATGAACCAGGCTATCCTTATAAATTCCGATGCCCGATCCTTCGCATGCAGGCTTGACTATTACAGGAAAGTTTAAGCTTCTGTCAAAAACAAAGTTATCCCCTTTTACAACCTGAAATTTAGGAGTATTTATTCCATGAAACAAAAAAGCTTTTTTTGCCATAGACTTGTCCAAAGCAATGGCGTGAGCAAGTACCCCCGAACCAATGTATGGTATACCCAGCATTTCAAGTATTGCCGGAACCTGTGCCTGACGGCTCTCTCCCCTTATACCGGTGCTTAAGTTGAAAACCATATCCACCTTGTTATTCTTTAATTTATAACCAAGCTCTTCACCGGCCTCAAAGTCCAGCACTTCATATTTCTCCTTTAAGATCTCTCTTACCCGGTCCCTTGTAATATTCTTCTGCTCATCCTCCTTAACCGACTCCCTGTTGCTTCTTACCGGCATCCTTGACTTGTCATAGACAAGACCTATTTTAAAACTCATTATATCCACCTCTCATATTTAAATTTATATGAATATCACATCCCTCTTCTGGATTAACCGACAACTTAATTATATTATTTGGGTTGTCACATGTCAAATTTATGAATCATTATAAAACTTATACAAATTACTTATAAAGAAAACAGGCCATCCATTGACGATTAAACATCACTGGAATGACCCGTTCTATTTATCATGAGGTGCTTCATAGTGTCAGCGCATTGCTTCCTTCCTTAATGCTTTCAAAGGATTGGATTAAATGATTGTATATATAAATTACCGTCTTTTCAAAGCTTTTTAACTCATTCAAACTTTGACCGAAGGTCCCATTGGTTATGAGGTTGCAAATTGTCTTTACCTCATTGGAATGCTCGGGGAATGGGTTTAGAAGGTATTCTTCCAGTGAATCCGGCATTAGAACATCATATTTGATATTGTGTATGAACATCCCGGCATAATATGAAATAAGCAGTCTCTTTACCAAGTTGAAATCTGTAAGAAAATCCTCGGAAATCTCCTTGTTTATGCTTCTTATATGCTGTCTTCCCAGCTTTCCTTTGACTCCAAGTATATACATGGGGAATATAAACCATTGCTTCTCGGCAATCCAATAGGGCTGGGATACAAGATTGTAAAAAGTATCCGACCTTTTTATATTATTCAAATACTTTTGAGTGACACCCTTGCCCAGGGTTATCACAATTTTAGGCTTTACTAGCTCCAGATGCCTCATTACAATATTTTTGCATTTGCTTATATAATTATTATCATGGTTGTCGATTTTGCAAGCGCTTCCTTCTTTGATACACATAACGGAATTTAAAAGAATAGTTTTGTCCGTGCAGTTTATATGTTTTATGCCTTCCTCAAGGTTACACCGCATTTCGTTTTCCTGAGGGCACCTTCCCCTTTTTTCATAATCTCTTATAATTGAAATTGTCCCCAAATCTTGACCAATTACGGCGATATCGGCTGGACTGTTAAAGCACCAATCCGTCCAGTAGTTTGTGGTGTAGGGCTGCAGATACTCTTCCTCTGCAAATATATCAAAAGGATTAACAAGGCCTTCTTTTCTGTTGTCCTTGCTCTCAGTGCACATTCTGCATCCTTTTATCTGCTCCCTTAAAGCCATGATCTCCTTTGGTATTTTATTTTTTCTTATAAATTTTTTTCTGTCTTTATTATATGTCTTGTTCTTTTCATCGATAGCCTTATACACCCTGATATATTCCTCATAGGGATCTTTAACTATCATTTCTTTTTCCATTAACTCGTCTTTTTCCTCCCAGAAACACTCTACCCCTCTTCCCTGTGATGTTCCATAGAAAAAAGGACAGGAACTGCATTTTTCGTCCGCATATGTTTGATTGAATGTTAAAACTTTGTTAATCAATCTACAGTAAATTTTTAAATTTTCATCTGGATAATTGATATGGTTTACTATCATATACATCCCTCCAAAATTTGTTTTACCCCTAAAGTGCAGTTATTTCAACATGTATGATGTCGTATAGTTCATGCTTTTAACATAGTGTTCATGTTTTAAACTGCTAATATAAGTTTGAATTAACTTATTTATATAAAATACTTTGATAAAATTATAACATATTAATTGTATATTGTCCCTAAAATATTTATAAATAATCAAAGTTGCGGCAAAATTTTTATATAATCTAAAAAAATATAAAATTGATAATATGTGCTGCCTCATCTTATGAATAACGGTTTGACACATATGTTATATTTATTATATATGGACATAGTAAAGGAGCGAGATTGATGTTTTATTTGTTAATATTCTGTGCAAAGGTATTTGAAGTATCTTTAATGACCTTAAGGTCGGTATTGGTAAATAGAGGAGAAAAGGTCTACGGTGCATTGATTGGAATTGTTGAAATTTCAATATGGATTGTAGTAGCCAGCACAGTATTGACAGGAGTGGAAGAGGATCCATTTAAAATGGTAGTATATGCCCTTGGTTTTGCCGTTGGAATTTACCTTGGCTCCACTATCGAAGAAAAGCTGGCCATTGGCCTTGTAACCATTCAGGTTATCGTGAGTAATGATGAAGAAGAACAGCTCAGCAATACCCTAAGAGAACAGGGCATAGGAGTTACTGTTCTTTGCGGACAAGGTCTGAAAGAAGAAAAAAAGATACTTATTCTGCATATACAAAGAAAAATGAAAAATTCAGTGATTAAGCAAATAACAAAGACCATTCCCGGAGCTGTCATCTCTGCCAGCGACTTAAAAACGGTTCATGGAGGATACGGTCTTATAAAAAAATAAAATTAATGCGCCCGAGATTGGCGCATTAATTTTATTACACAGCGTTCCCGGGCTACAACAATCTAAGGTTGCTACAGCGGAGTGGCGTTTTCAATATGTTTTTAAATGAATAATTCGGGCTCCTTCCTTATATGTCCTAGATTTGCTATCATCACTTCCGCTCTTTTTTTCATCTCCTCATTATTAAATTCCTTTGCATTTTGAGGACATTTTTTAACACAGCTGTTGCATCTTATGCATTTTGTATCATCTATTTCCTTGGGGTCATCAAAGCTTATGGCGGCCATTGGACAACTTTCACTGCAAATACCGCAATAGATGCAGTCGTCGTTGGTATCCGGCTTTATAGGTATCATGGGATGCAGCTCCCTATAGGGATAATTTCCCTTCACCCCGATCGCCGGAATATTGCTTAAATCACTTACCGCCTCCAGTTTTTCCATTATTCCGGCACCGAAATTATTGGCAATTTTTATATCCTCTTCGTCCGGTCTGTTGTAGGCTATTTTCCTACTGATTGAATGTTCACCTATGAATGCTCCCGCAGCAACACTCACAAAACCGTTTTTCTCGAAAGTATCCTTTAATTCTAAAAGCGCGTCGTCATAATCCCTGTTGCCGTAAAGTGCAATAAATACGGCAGCTGTATTATTACCTTTGACCTTTGAAAAATACTCTGTAATAAATGCCGGAATTCTGCCTGCATATACCGGTGCTCCTACAATAACCAGGTCATTCTTGTCAAAAGATATTTCTTTTTCTCTCCCTGACGGCAAAGTTATGTCGTATATTTTTGCCTGGCTTCCCATGCCCTGTGCAATCCCCTTTAAAACCTTTGCAGTAGTATCCGTAGCGCTAAAATAAAGAAGATTAATTTGTTTTCCCATACTAAACTTCCCTCCAAACACCGAAATATTTTAATGGATATACTATTCTATATTTGTTTACCATATCCTTTATGATTTAAATAAATTTGTAAATTATCATGCGTACAAAGGACATAAAAAAAGCAGAGTGATTAAAAACTTTCACCCTGCACTTTTTTAAATATTCTACAACCTTAAAAGATATACCACTCCATAGGCTATAATCGCATATATCAGCATAGCTACCGCAGTCGCCGGTTCGAATACAGCCCCGTCGGATGCCACCATGTTGAATATGCCCTGAAATGGCACAATAAATATCCTTGTCAATGAATACAAGAAGCTTACAAAACCGCTGCTTGCATTGGCCCCCAAAAGCTTGAACAGCAATCGCAATCCAAGCAGCACCTCTAATATACCAAGTACATAATATACAACATTTTGCTCTCTATAATTCTTTGTCTTATCCATAGGCTCCCTCTCTAAACATAAGATATACTGCTTATGCTTAGTATTCTCAACGGAATATGTTTTATTCCCATAGATTTTTATACTTAGCATGAATATTCTAATCCGGCACTTAAACTTTATTTATAATAAATTTTTGCCTCTCTTTTTTACAAATATACTGAATTGCTTTTTTGCCTGAAAGGGCGTTTACAAACAAAGCTCCAGCTGATGTAGACCATGCTCCCACGAAATAAAAGTTATCAAGACCGGGAACAAGCATTTCTTCGTTCTTAAATAAGCTTCCTATAATATCTGCCTTTTTATTTGGTATATTTGCGAATCCATGGGTTCCTCCCATAAAACGCTCCCATGTGAGAAGGGTGGGCACATCGACTACCTCAACCTGGTCTTTTATTCCGTGAAAATAGCCTTCAAGAATATCTATTACTTGCGATGCAACCTTTTCCTTTTCGGCATCATACAGTGCTTTATCCGATGCCAGCTCTTTCCAGTAGGAATAGCTTCCCACCAATTCAGCCTTTATAACCCCTTTATTATCAGGAGCCATGGTTTTATCGAAGCCATATAGCTGCATCTCTAAAGAATGATGCTCATGCCCCGCAATTATTACCGGTTGATCTAAAAGCATAACGAGGCTTGAAGGTTCATTTGAAAGATCCCTGTCAACACCTAAGAAAACATGAACCGCCCAGTTTGTTTCACCCTTCGGCTCCTTGCAATATTCCTCAAGCTTTTTGTCAAGGTACTTTCCTTCCAAGAGATCTTGCAGGGTTTTCCTTCCGTCTGCATTTGAAATTACAATATCGGCATATTCTCTGCTACCGTCTAAAAACTCCACCCCTACAGCCTTGCTGTTTTGTGTAAGTATCCTTGCAACCTTCTTCTGATAATATATCTTGCCGCCTAACTTTTCGTAATGCTTCGCAATGGATGCTGCAAATTCCGCCGAAGCTCCCACAGGCCATGCTATATCCTTTGCATATCCGCTGCCATGCCTTGCCAGGTGTACCGCAAAAGGAGCTTCCGGCATGGAATACACCAGAAGGGGAAAGGCTTTTCTTAAAAATGGATTTTTAAACCGTTGTGCGAAATCTGCCATAGTAGGTTTAAACCATTTAAGGGTCTTTAAAACCTTGGGCATTATCTTTACAATATCAAGTATATTCCCCAGCATCATGCTTCCCCACAGGTCAACCCCCCCAAAGGTCTTTATTCCATTTATATATTCATCGATTACTTTGGAATCATCAGGCGAAATCTCTTTAAGATGTTGTGATAACAGGTCTGGATCATAATAATCACAGAACATTTTCCCTTCCGGCGATACGACGCTTACCATCTCCTTGGTATATACAAGCTCTCTGGGCATGGCTCCTAATTCTCCCCAAATCCGGTTTATGCCTGTCTTTTGTGAGCAGCCCATGAGATGGTGTATACATACATCAAAGGTGTAGCCTTTACGTTTCCAGGAGGTGCACTGGCCTCCCGGAAGGTGGTGCATTTCATATATCCTTGTTTTAAATCCGTTCATCTGGCCATATACTCCTGCTGCCATTCCTCCCATGCCAGCTCCGATGATTATTATTGATTTACTCATAATATCCCCCAATTAAATTACATCAATAATTATATCTATTTTTTAGGAACTGATTCCCAATCCTTTAAAAACTTCTGTATTCCAATATCCGTTAATGGGTGTTTTGTCATCTGTACTATTACTTCATATGGGACCGTAGCAATATGGGCTCCTAAGCGGGCGGCATCCACAACATGGATTGGGTTTCTTATGCTGGCTGCTATAATTTCAGTTTCGAGTCCATGTACGTCAAAAATCTGGACTATCTCTTCTATAAGGTTCATGCCTACCATGCCCACATCATCCAAACGCCCCAAAAATGGGCTTACAAATGTGGCCCCTGCCCTTGCTGCAAGGAGAGCCTGAGCTGCTGAGAAAATCAATGTTACATTGGTCTTTATCCCCTTTGATTTAAGAATTTTTGTTGCTTTTAATCCTTCAACTGTCATGGGAATTTTAATTACAATATTTTTATGAATTTTTGCTAAAGGCAATGCCTCTTCTACCATCTTCTCGCTCTCAAGACTTATTACCTCGGCGCTTATAGGACCATCCACTATTGTGGTGATTTCCTTTACCACCTCTTCAAAATCTCTTCCCTCTTTTGCTATGAGGGAAGGGTTTGTTGTTACACCGCAGATAACACCCATATCATTTGCTTTTTTGATATGTTCAACATTGGCGGTATCAATAAACAGCTTCATATATTTTTATCTCCTTTCGAAAATTATTATTTATTTGGTACATTTATAATATACTATCATATTCTTAAAATCGCATAAAGCTTGACAAAGCATATGGGATCCCCCATTTGGGGTATCCCATATTAATTTTAGGTTAAACTTTTTCATTTTTAAGCAGTAAAAGCTGCTTAACGTCGTTAAAAGTCTCTCTGTCATTTACCTCAATCATAAGCCACAATGTATTGTTAAAGGGTTTTGCGGTTTTTATAGTCTCGACTACCTGAGGCTGGAACTCCCGCCATATTCCTTCAATGACAGGCAATAAGCCCAGCTTAACTACTACAAGCACAACAAAACCCTTCTTTTCAGGGTATAGTGTACAAAGAGATTTACCGGACTTCTGGTATTTTACATTCCATCCCGGCTTAGCAGAGCATTTACTGTACATGATTTTTAAAGAAGCATTATATCTTTCCCGGACAAATGAATTCATAGCCTGCCAGAGCCCTTGTGCGGCCTCATCCATATAACCTGCAATTTCATCATATGACGGGGTGTAGCTTCCATCCAGTATTAGATCCTTTTCCGGCATTAAACCATCTCCTTCCCCAGTAGTTTATCATTACATAAAAATCCATTTTTTTATCAATTATCCATATCCATATTATAGTATTCCGTTAATGGGGCTTCAACAAGTATTTTGCCTTTTTTAACCAGGTAGTATAATATCGCTGCATTAATACCTTACAATGGATTGTACAAACAATTCATCATTAAACAGTACCGCTCCATACCTGCAACCTGTCATGAATCATATGGTTTTTCTTATAAGTAACACACTGTTGACAATCACAAGAGCTGTGCTCAATATTCCCAGTAAAATAAATGCAATCTTTAATGAATATAAATCTCCCACAATGCCTATGACAGGAAAGAGAATTATCATAAAAAAGCTGAACACCATGCTTTCAAAGGATAGGACCGTCGCCCGAGTCTCACTAGGTATCATTTTATTTATATAATCACTGACTGAAATGTATATGATTCCTTCCGATATCATGAGCAATATAAAAAATATGTAATGAAATTTTAAAAATGCTACTCCCCACAGGCAGAATACCGTCATAGTCGGCATTAAAATTAGCATGCCCTTTTCTTTTATCCTTTTCTCAATCCTGTGAATATTAGGAGCAATGAGCGCCGGAATAAGGGCTGAAAGTGCATATATGACCCCTATCAATGTTTCATTGTAGCCATCTGCCTTCAAGTAATTCTGGAAATAGTAAAATACACAGGTGCACAACGCCATGATTATCTGAGTAATCAGCGCAAACATGATGATTTTAGGGTTGCATTTAACAACGCCAATGCTCTCTTTCAATACCTTTATAAATATTTTTTCTTCCGGGTGACCTGCCTCCATCCTTCCTATACTAGGTTCTTTGAAAGTCAAGGATACCACTATTGCTACTGTGCCAATAATTAGGGTTAATATGAAGGCGATATCATAATTTTTTGAAGCCAGGTATCCGCCCACAAGGAATGAGATCGCTCCTGCCGTCTGATAAAACACTTCCTTCCTTCCCGAAACCTTCATATATTCATATTCCTCTCCTATTTCCTTAAGCGAATCATAAATCAGGGCATCTCCCGCCCCTGATTCCAAGTTATAGGAAAGAGCAGTAAAAACAAAGGAAATTGCAAACCATACAAAGCTGTTCGCCATTAAGAGAATTATGACGCTTATAAGGGAAGCAATCCTACCTAAAATCCTGCTGGCCCTTCTTCCGAATATGTCTGCAATAGCTCCTGTAGGCACTTCCATTGTAAATGATGTTATATGGAATATGGTCTCTAGAAAGCCTAACTGAGTTAAGCTCATGCCTTTTTGTGCAAGGTAAATCATCCATATGCCTCTTGTGAAATCTGTATTTTGAAGCAAGGTATATATATAATT
This sequence comes from Oxobacter pfennigii, assembly GCF_001317355.1. NCBI lineage: Bacteria > Bacillati > Bacillota > Clostridia > Eubacteriales > Clostridiaceae > Oxobacter > Oxobacter pfennigii. Next base: position 129,591 of record NZ_LKET01000021.1, on the reverse strand, counting down.
TTTATTGATATTTCTTTTTAATTGGACACGATTATCCATTTATATCTCTCCTTTAATAATCAGTTTTAAAATTAACCCCTCCCCCCTATGTGTCCAATAACTTTTATCTAATGTCAGGGTACACTTCTCTTTTTAATAAGCTCGGCTCTGGGGTAAGCAGAGAAATGTCCAATTTACTAAATTTACACGCAAAAAACCCAGGCAGAATTAATCCTTACCTGGGGGTTTTATTTCAATTATTTTGGTGTAAGGTTTTATTCAATCGGGTTAACATAATATTTGATTTTGGACACACTTCTACCCTGGAACCCAAAATCAAATGTAACAGCATGGATATAAGCTAAATATTCAGCCATGCCTGACCCGGTATGAGCAACCATTTCTACACCTCCTGTATGTACCATACATAATTATAATAGACTATTTTCAGAAAATATTCAATATGGCTATCACATGAATTATACTGCCGCCCTCTTTTTAAACCTTTTTGTCTTCTATAATTTGATTTGCCACCCATCTTGCAACCTTTCCTGTAATCTTTATACAATGATCTTTTCTTTCAGGACTTTTAAAATTGTCTCCTGCCCATTCTTTAGTTATTACTCTGCAGCAGGTTGATTTATATTCATCCTTGACGTAGTCATGAAGTCCTTTAGATACTTCGAACATCCTATCCTGCATAGGCTCTCCTTCCACTCTTCCATATACCATTCCAAGTGCCATTTGGCCGCCTGAAACCGCACCGCATAAACAGCCTGCTTTACCCATTCCTATGGGAAAGCCGCTTGCCAGTTTGACTATATTCTCTTCATAAGGTTTGCCTAAAAATTCATTTATAGTTTGAACTACAGCCTCACTGCAAAAGTAAGTGCCGCTTTTGAATAATTCTTCTGCATTGGCTTGTACCTTATCAAGGACTTCTTCTTTTTCAAATAGTTTTATATTAACCGGTTTCATAGAATACCTCCGTATATTGAGTTATTTTTCAATTCAATTATAAGTTACGTTTTTTTAATATTCCAATTAAGAAATCAAATAGTTAGTTGCGAAAGCATTTGAAAATTCAATAGCCCCAGTCAATTATACTTCCTATTTATTGTGCTATAATTCTAATTGGAATTATATTAATTATCCAAATTTTTGAAGTCTAATTTATTTATATACGCGGAGGAATAATTTATGGAACAAATTTTAAAAAAGTATCCCGTACCTGCAACAGGCCTTATCCTCGGATTAGCTGCAGCCGGAAATCTTGTTCAATCATATGGTGAAGTTTACCGGAGCATATTCGGAATACTATCTGCAGCATTATTTATTTTAATGACAGTAAAGATTGTCAAATATCCGAAAGGCCTTGCGGAAGCTTTGGACAACCCCCTGGTAGCCGGTGTATTCCCAACATTTTCTATGTCAATTATGTTATTATCAACTTACTTAAAGCAGTATGCACAAACAACCTCATTGGCTCTATGGATTATTGGATTTATTTTTCATATCACACTTATTATATGGTTTACAAAAAAGTACGTGCTGAACCTTAAAATTAAGCAGGTATTTCCATCTTGGTTTATAGTTTATGTCGGTATAGTTGTCGCCAGTGTAACAGGTCCCGGATTTAAGATGAATGCTATAGGACAATCAGCCTTCTGGTTTGGATTTGTGACTTATCCGGTGCTTTTAGCAATAGTTCTTTACAGAGTTATAAGGATTAAGGAAATAGCAGAAGCAGCTTTGCCAAGCATTGCAATATTTGCAGCACCTGCAAGCTTGCTTTTGGCAGGATATATGAATTCATTTGAAACGAAGAATATAGCAATAGTCTGGATTCTGGTATCATTATCATTTATTATGTATACAGCAGTTGTTATTGCCATGTTTAAACTTTTAAGATTAAAGTTCTATCCAAGCTACTCATCATTTACATTTCCATTTGTTATCAGCGGTATAGCAATGAAGCTTACTAATGGATTTTTAATTAACTCCGGTCAGGGGATTTCAGTATTAAAATACCTGGTAAAGTTTCAGGAAGCTGCTGCCGTTGTTTTAACATTATATGTATTGCTAAGATATATTAAGTTTGTATTGTCAACGGATAAGGCAGCAACAACCGCAAATGTAAAAGCACAATAAATTATTATTAAATTAATACAGAGAGAAAGCGCAAGCTGCAAAACTATATTAGCGGTTAGTTTTGCGAGAGCTGCTTCTTTTTTTACGCAATATTTATGAAACATCTTTGGTTATGCTTATCAGTTTCTTTGAAGAATTACATCTTACTTGACACATATAAGCTGTATAATAGAATTATATGTGTTCTTTTTTTATTAACGCTTATCATAAGAAAATAAATAAAGATAATAAGGATTAATATAAAACCAATATCTCTTATGAGCCTCATCGGCAGCATATGTACAATAAAAGTTATAGGAGGTAACTTATGTTCAAGGAGACAATTATTGAAGAGATGAAAGAAGTTTTTAAAGAAATTCCTTACGGAATAGAGCATTCTCTCAGGGTATTGCAGAATGCAGAGGATATAATGGAAGGTGAAAATATCAGAGAAGAAAAAGAATTAATTACTATTGTTGCCATACTGCATGATATTGGTGCTGTTGAAGCACAAAAAAAGTATGGTTCAATAGATGGTGCTTATCAAGAGAAAGAAGGGCCGGCAGTAGCACGAGAAATATTGCAAAAGGTTGGCTATGATAAAAATATTGATAGGATATGCTTTATAATAGGCAATCATCATACCCCTTCTAAAATTGATAGAATTGATTTTCAAATACAATGGGAGGCGGATCTATTAGAAAATTTAACAGTGATGGATATACATAATCAACAGCAAGAAATAAAGAAATGCATTGAACAAAATTTCAAAACAAATACGGGTAAAAGAATTGCATACAGCCGCTTTGTTTTAGGATAGACATACTAGTATTATAAATTTAGGTTAAAGATAATTATGAATTTAAAATTTTTCATGCAGTTACCAGGATAATTAAAATGCTCACTTAATTTTTTGTGGTATATAGAAGTACCCTGTGTTTTACTTGTTATAATCCAACTGTTATCCTTTAATAATGCAGCATAGGTCTTTCAATTAGGAGGAAAAAATGAATAGGATTAAGAAAATATTGAGTAGGAAGATAGTTTGGTTTCTCATCATACTTTTTGCTTTTATTTATTTTAATAATTGTGCTTTTTTAGCCAAACACCGCACTGGTAAACCATTGCTCCTTGCGCACCGAGGACTTGCTCAAACCTTTAATATGGAAGGAATAACAAACGAGACTAACACCGCCCAGCGTATAAATAAACCGGAATACCCATATCTTGAAAATACAATTCCTTCGATGGAGGCAGCATTTCAATATGGAGCTGATATAGTTGAACTTGATATTCAATTAACTAAAGACGGGCAGTTTGCTGTTTTCCATGACTGGACCCTTGAATACCGAACCAATGGAAAAGGAGTTATAAAAGATTATACAATGTCAGAATTAAAACAGTTTGACGTTGGTTATAACTATACTGCAGACGATGGTAAGACATTTCCTTTTCGAGGCAAGGGAGTCGGACTTATGCCATCTCTTGATGACGTTTTAAATTATTTTCCTGAAGAATCCTTACTGATCCATATTAAAAGTGATGATCCCCAGGACGGAGAACAGCTTGCTCAATATTTATCAAAGCTGAAGCGTTTAAACCAGCTGACGGTATATGGAGGGGATAAACCAATAGCAGTCTTTCATAAAAGACTTCCCGGCGTTAGAGCTATGTCTGCAGCAACACTGAAAAAAGGACTGCTTTCATATATGGCTATAGGATGGACAGGATATATACCATCGTCATGTAAAAATACGGAATTCCATATACCGCTTAAATATGCTCCCATACTGTGGGGATGGCCAAATCGTTTTCTTAACAGAATGGAGAGTGTAAATACCCGCATAATAGTTGTTGGAGGAGAAGGCGAATTTTCGGAGGGTTTCGATACGGTTGAAGATATAAGGAACCTCCCCTCGGGTTATACTGGGGGAATATGGACAAATCGAATTGATAGAATAGCACCTTTATATAATAATTAAGAAGATAAGTCAGTTAATCATATTTAGACCTAATAAATATAAAGCCGTGCTTTCCATATTTAGGTCAAGGCACAATATTCTTAAAATGCACAGGAGGCTTATGATTATACGACAGGAACAACCAGCTGATTATACCGGAGTATATGAGCTCGTTAAAAAGTCCTTTGCTACATCTACCAATGAGGGAGAATGGGATTATTTAAATGAAGTCCGTAAAAAGGATATATTTATCCCTGAATTATCCTTAGTTGCTGAAAATGAGGATGGAAGGCTGATTGGGCAGATTGTGTTATATAAAATGGAATTTGCCTCGTCCGATAATGTTTATACTGAACTCTTACTGTCTCCCCTAAGTGTTCATCCTGAATTTTTTCGCAGGAGAATTGCCCGTGCAATGATGAAGGAATCTTTCCGAATTGCAAAGGAAATGGGATATAAGGCTATCTTCCTTTGCGGAGAGCCAAGTTTCTATCGTAAATTCCAGTTCAAGCCAACTTACGAATTTAAAATTTTTCATGTTGTTGATGAAAATAAAAATGCCGAGTGGTGCATGGCTCTCGAATTAACTCCCTGCGCTTTAGCAGACAAATCCGGAATCATCAACATACAATGATGAGCATTAAGCTCCTGGCTGGATTATTTTCTTAAGCTAAAATGACTTCATAATAAAATTGCAAGGAGCATGCCGCCTCCTATGTGACCGCTGGAACCGGTACCGGGTATTGTAAAGTTAATCATCTGGGATGCAAAAACAAATGCACCCATAACTTTTATCAAGGGTATTTTTTTCTCATCCATCTCATCCTGTACTTTTCTGATTGAGTGTCAGCAACACCTGTGCTTGCTGCCCGCATAGCCCCGCCTACTGCCGCTGAAATCAACGCATCTGCCATATGCATATTGTTACCCCCATTATTAAATTTATATAATACTGCCCTTGTAATTTTCTCCAAGCATTCCCTCGAAGCTCTCCTTCCTTATAAACATCACAACATAAGATTATTAAAAAATAAAAAACCACAAATGTCCATAAACTGCTGCCTGCAGTATACTCAATCTCCGTGGTTGTATAATCCGTGTTTTCAATTTTATCTTATATAAATACACTCTTCCAAGACTTAATGACTTGATTATACCATGATTTAATCCGTTGAATATTTACTGTCAATATAGCACAGCATTCAGACATATTATTACTATGGGCGGCATTTTTAATACATATAAATTACTTGAATAAAATTATCAGTTAGAGCATAATTATGTTATAATGACCACATGGTCAAATATGATGAGCTTGGTTGTGATTTTATGAATGATAATATTGTTGTAATTAAGGATGTCTACAAAGAATATACCATGGGTGAAGTCAAGGTAAAGGCTGCTGACGGCATGAACTTTGAAATCCAAAGAGGCGAATTTGTCGTGGTTTTAGGTCCCAGCGGCTCAGGTAAAAGCACGGTGCTTAATATTATCGGCGGAATGGACAGACCCACATCGGGAGAGGTATGGGTGGACGGCAAAGACATCGCTAAATATTCCGACAAAGACCTTACAATTTTCAGACGGGATAATGTGGGCTTTGTTTTTCAATTTTACAATCTCATCCCCAACCTTACCGCCTATGAGAACGTTGATTTGGTTACTCAGGTGAGCACCAACCCCTTAAATGTTGATGATATTATGTCTGAAGTAAGCTTAAGTGAGAGAAAAGGCAATTTCCCCTCCCAGCTATCAGGCGGAGAGCAGCAGAGGGTCGCGATTGCCAGAGCCGTGGTTAAAAACCCTCTCATGCTTTTGTGTGACGAGCCTACGGGGGCCTTGGACTACAAAACAGGAAAACTGGTCTTAAAGCTTCTTCACGACATAAATAGAAAATTAAAAAAGACTACTATTATTATAACCCACAATGCGGCTGTGGCAGCTATGGCCGACAGGGTTATTAAGGTTCGGAGCGGCATGGTCGAATCGGTAAGTGTAAACTTAAGCCCCGAACCGCCCGAAAGGATTGAGTGGTAATGGGAATACTGTTTAGAAAACTATTAAGAGATATAAAAGAAGCAAAGGGGCAATTCATTTCCATATTGATTATAGTTGTCCTCGGTGTAACTTTATTCTCGGGTATAAACGCCACCTTCCGCAACCTTACAGGAGCAAAGACAAAGTATTACGAGGATTACAGGTTTGCAGACTTGTGGGTTGAATTATATAAAGCTCCAAAAAGCGTCACTGAAAGGATAAACTCTCTTCCTTATGTGGAAATGGTTACGGGAAGAATTGTCGCCGACGCCGGCATAAATTTTGAAGAGGAAAATGCCTCCATAAGGTTTATCACCCTGCCGGATGTAAAAAACGACATAGTTAATGACATAGTAATAAAATCCGGCCGTTATTTCTCTGATGAAGAGAGCAGCCAGTGCCTTGTAGAGGAAGAATTTTTTATAGCTCATAATCTTGATCTGGGGGATTATATATACCCAATAGTTAACGGAAATGAAATAAAAATAAAGGTTATCGGTACAGCAAAAAGCCCCGAATATGTTTATACATTGAAGGATGGCAGTGAGCTTATTACCGATAGTAAAAAATTCGGAATTGTATATATAAAAGACTCCTTCGGGCAGGGATTATTAGGTTACAACGGAGCTATCAACAGTGCTTCCATACTTCTTAAAGACGGAATTGATACAGAAACTGCAGCAGAGGATATAAAAAAAGACTTGAGAAATTACGGAGTTACATCCGTTATAGAAAATCAGGACCAATTAAGCAATAAAATGCTGAGCGAGGAAATAAGAGGCCTTGAATCAATGGGAAGCTCTTTCCCCATAGTATTTTTTTTAGTGGCTGCCACCATAATTTATATAATGATGAGCAGGATGGTGGAAAATCAGCGTACACAGATAGGTATACTAAAAGCTTTAGGCTTCACTAACCTTCAGGTATTGGTTCATTATCTCACTTATTCGGTTTTGTTAGCTGTAACGGGCAGTATAATAGGTTCGGTTCTCGGGATGTACTTAGGCTATGGCATGACAAACTTAGAAAATATGTATTTTCACTTGCCTTTAGAAGAAATGAGGATATATCCCGAGCTGGTGTTTCCGGCATCCTCTTTGACTCTTGTTTTCTGCCTGCTGGCAGGTTATAACTCCTGTAAATCCGTATTTAAAATAATGCCCAGCGAAGCAATGATGCCTAAAGCCCCTAAGATAGGCAAAAAAATATTCTTAGAAAAAGTTCAGGTACTATGGGCTAATATAAATAATACCTGGAGGATAATCCTTCGAAATATATTCAGGCACAAGCGGAGAGCCCTTTTAACATCAACAGGAATAATATTTTCAACGGCGCTGCTCTTTTTTGCTTTCAGCATGAAAGACTCCATGGATTTTATGATAGTGCAGCAATATGAAAACATACAGAATTATGATATAAAGGTCAATTTTTCAGGACTTGTAACCCTCGAGGATTTATACAGCATAAAGAATTTAGCCCACGTAACAATGGTGGAGCCTGTACTTGAGACCGGTGTGGAGCTTCAAAACGGCTGGCGAAAGAAAAGCGCCGCATTTACGGCACTGATTAATGAGCCTGAAATGTACAGAGTTATAGACAAAAAGGGGCTTTCTGTGGAATTGCCTCAGAATGGCATAGTTTTGCCCGACAGGCTGGCTAAAACCTTAGGGGTAAATATAAATGATACCATATATCTTAAGTCTTACTTACCCGGAAAGGAAAAAAGAGAAGTTACGGTCAAGGGTATATCGACGCAATATTTAGGCTTGAGCGCCTATGCCTCACTTGATAACGTACATCATATTTTAGGCGAAGGCACAGTAGTGAATTCGACGGTTATAAAGCTTGACAGCATTATTTACGAAAATGAGATTAAAGACAAACTTCGGGATATGTCTAAAGTTACATCGGTACAGTCAAAGACCGATGCACTGGATTCATTAATGAAAAACATGGGAGCCATGACCTCCTCTATGGGAGTGTTTATTTTCCTCGCAGCAATACTTTCCATAGCAGTTGTTTACAACACAGCTACAATTAATATCTTTGAAAGGCAAAGGGAGCTTGCCACCCTAAAGGTATTGGGATTTAAAGACAATGAAATCAAAAGCCTTATATTTAATGAAAATTATATGATAACCATCTTTGGAATAATCATCGGGCTCCCTTTCGGATACTGGCTGGGGGACTACCTTATGTCGTCATTTACGTCGGACGTTTACAGCTTTCCTTTTGAAGCTAAGCCCTTTACCTATTTTCTTGCAGCATTTTTAACTCTGGTTTTTACGGTCATGGCGAATTCAATACTAACTAAAAAAATACGTAATTTGAGTATTGTTGAAGTTTTAAAGAATAGAGAATAAATCCAATAATTTATATAGTGTATTACAAATGGGGGGACTTTTTTATGAGTAAAAAGAAGATTTTAATTATCAGCCTTTGCGTTACGGCTGCAATTGTAGCTGGGGCATTACTGGCAAATGGTCAAGGCGTAAAAGCCGAAATGCTGGCAGTCACAAAGGGAGAAATCCAGCAGTATGTTGAAGATACTGCCACGGTAGAATGCCAGAATACACAAACTGTATATATTGAAGGCAGCGGCAAAATTACTGAAATATATTTTGACACGGGAGATGCGGTAAATGCAGGAGACCTGTTATTATCCTTAGATACAAGCGATTCGGAATTGCAGCTTAAAAACGCCAGCTCTCAGGTAGCTGCTGCTGAATCCCAGGTTACCGGGACCCAGATAAACAATTATTCAAATCAAATCGGTATTGCATCGGCAGCTTTAGAGCAGGCCAAAATAGCCCGGGACTCAGCAGAAAGAAATTTTAATACTTCGCAATCCTTATTTGACGCAGGCATGATAAGCACTGAGGAATATAACAAGGTAAAAGAAAATCATCAATCGGCAATAAATTCATATAAAGCTGCTGAATTAGGCCTTTTAGAAGCACAGAAGGGATCTCCGGAATACGTAAAAAAGGGGTATTCCTCTCAATTGGAGCAGGCATTGGTTTTAAGGGACACAATACTTAAAAACATTGATAGACAAAAACTCATATCCCCAATTTCAGGTGAAATTTTAGAAAATCTGATAGAAGAAAATTCAATATTAACGCCCGGAGCCCCGGCCTTTATAATCGGAGATACAAGCATCTTAAAGCTTAATGCCTATATATTATCCGATGAAAGCTATAAAATTAGTTTGGGCGACAAGGTGGAAATCAGGGGAAAATACTTAGGCGACAATGTTGCCTTTGGTAAGGTTTCAAAAATAGCGCCTTCGGCTAAAACAGTTACATCAAATCTTGGAGTAAATCAAAAAAGAGTAGCCGTCACAATTGATATTACCGGTGATTATGGCTTATTGAAGCCTGGATATAATACTGATATTAAAATAATCACCGATGAGATTGCAAATACCATAACAGTGCCTGATAGTGCTGTTTTCGATTACAAAGGCAGCTCCTGCGTATTTGTAGTCGATAATGGCAAGGCAGTAATACGGCAGGTAGAAAAAGGCTTAGAAGGAAGCAAGTCAATAGAAATCACCCAAGGCTTGAATGAAGGCGAAGTTATACTGATAAAACCCGATAACAATATAAAAGAAGGAATTAAGATATCCCCTGTAAAATAATATTAAAAGGGCTGTTGCATTTGAAACACGCATTGCTATGTGCGAGTTCCGCAAGTTCTAAGGTTCTCTGTCTTGAAAATACAAGAATTTTAAACTTACTTCGTTCAAACAATCTAAAATTCCAAGTATTTTTTGGGGCAGAGTCAACAAGAGCTTTAGAGAGAACTCTCACAATGCTCATTTACGTTGTTCCAAATGCAGCAGCTCCTTTATTATAAGGAGAGCAGCTATGAACGAGAACTTTCAAAACCTCCATCCCGATAAAAAGAAAAAAATAATAGATGCCTGTATAAATGAATTCAGCGAAAACAGCTATGAAAAAGCTTCCACAAACTCCATAGTCAAAAACTCCGGAATTTCAAAGGGAACGTTATTTAACTATTTCGGAAATAAGAAAAAGCTTTTTCTTTACATTTTCGATTACTCCATGGATTATTTAATAGACCGATTTGAGGAGATGAAATGCGACCAGCCTTCAGACCTTTTTGACAGGCTGGTCTGGCTGAGCCTGGCAAAGATGAAGCTTTACCTGGAGCATCCTTTGATGTCAAAATTCCTGGTTACATCTGTGATTAATATGCCCGAAGAACTTAAAGATGAACTATCCTTAAGATATAGTGCTCTCATTGAAAAATACACTCCTCCATTATTAAAAGATATTGATGTTTCTAAATTCCGCTCTGAAATAAGTCGCAAAAAAGCCGTGGATATTGTATCTATCTTTTTAGATGCTTTATCCATGAGATATATCAAAGAGAATAAAAACAAAACAGCAGATGAGATTTTCGGCTCTCTTGATATTATCGCCGAGGAGATTTATGAGTATCTGGAGATTTTAAAGCATGGCATATATAAGTAATGTTAAAAAGCATATAACAATTAACCCAATATATACTCATAGAAAGAGTAAACTCTCGATGCTATAATATGTTTTGTTGTGACAAATTAAAAGAGAGGACTGAATTGAATGAATTTTAAGAAATATGTATCTATAATGTGCTCAGCACTGATAATGACATTATCTTTCGGAAGTCACGCATTCGCAGCCCCTTCCAACCAGCGCCTTTCAGGCTCTGACAGGTATGGTACAAGCACAGCCATATCAAGAGAAGGCTGGACGGAGAATTCAGATTATGCTGTAATTGCATACGGTGAAGATTTCCCCGATGCACTGAGCGCAACTCCCCTTGCTAAAATGTACAATGCGCCTATCTTACTTGTATCAAAAGACAGCTTGGACAGTATATACGGTGTGGACGACATTAAAGTAAGCGAGGAATTAGTAAGACTTAATGTTAAAAAGGTATTCATAGTAGGCGGTACAGGAGTCGTATCAGAAAAGGTTGAAAATGAGATAAAGGCTCTTGAAACAACAACCGGTGCTGAAATAGAAATAGAAAGACTAGCAGGACTAGACAGGTTCGAAACATCCTTGAAGGTTGCCGAAAAAGTTGGAATGGACAATGGTATTGTCATCACAACAGGCCTTGATTTTCCTGATGCTCTTTCAATAGCACCTATAGCTTCAGCAAAAGGAATGCCTATTTTACTCGTAAACAATACTGAAGTGAATGAAGATGCTTTAAATGCATTGACTGAAAAAGGATATATAGGAGACATGGAAGATGCGCCAAAAGCTTATATTATAGGCGGTACAGGCGTTGTCGGACAAAACGTCGAGGATATGTTTTTAAACAAGGAAAGATTGGCAGGAATAGACGCTTATGAAACAAATGCGGCCGTTCTCAATGCCTTTGAAGAAGATATTGATTACAGCACAGCTTACATCGCAACAAGGAATACTTTCCCTGATGCGCTGGCAGGCTCAGCATTGGCTGCTTTAAATATGTCTCCTGTGATAATAACAGGGGATACCCCTAGCGCAGTTACTGCAGGCATTATATCTTCAAAATTTGATTCTATAAACAATGTAAGGATTCTCGGAGGAGAAGGCGCTGTAACTACTGAAACATTCAACAGACTTGTTACTGATGTAGCTGAAATAAAGGAAATCCTTACAGCTATGGAAAACACAATGAATGCAAAGTCTATGGAGAATGTAAGCGAGCTTTCATTTAATGCATCAACATCCGGAATGCCCCAGGAAGTACAGGATCAGTTAGCTCCCATACTTCAGATGGTTAATGATGCAAAATTAAACATGGTGGCAAAGAGCAGTGTAAACGAAGACAATACAATAGCTAAAACTTCACTTGAAATGGTTTTGGATTCACAAGAGTTGATGGAATTAGGATTCTGGATGGATATGGACTTAACAGGAGAAACTTCAAAACAGCAGGCAATAGTAAAGCTTTCTGAACTTTTAAATATGGATCTTCCTGCAGAATTAATGGACAAGGAATATATGGTTATTGATTCCGAAGATATGGAAGATGGAGCGGCAGAAGCCGTACTTGTGGATTATGCACAGATGGCTGCCTTAAACCAGCAGTTCATAAATGAAATGGCAAAAGCCATAGAAGAATATATGCAAACTCCGGGTACAGAAGATTTCGTTGCATACAAAGGAGAAAAAACTGTAATGACTCCTGCAGGTCAAGTAAATGCCAAAGCTTACGAAGTAAAGGTTGACAATAAAGCATTGGAACAATTCTTAACTCTATTGGCAGGAGAAGACCAGGATTTATCAGACCTTGATATCCTTGGCGACAAGGGAATTGTAATAACTTATTATATAGCTGACGGATATATAGTTGGTCAGGATATGGTATTTGATTTACAGTTAGACCTTTCCAAAATGGGTGATGTTATTGGCGAAGAAGAAGCTGCAGAGCCTATGACTGGAATAATAAATATAGAGTTCAATATGAGCAGTGTGACTTACAACATCGGCGGAGAAGTTGAAGTAACTTTCCCGGAACTCACTGAAGATAATTCCTTCAACTACAAAGAGATAGAAAATTATACTTTTGAATAATGTATTGAAACTTGTGGATTTTGGGGCACTGAAAAAGTTTTACTTTTCAGTGCCCTTACTTTTTTTCTTTTTTATTTGGACAAATGAAAACTCACTGGTATAATAAAATTAATTATTAAGTGTTTATTCCTAATTTATAAGCCAACTAAGGAGGATAACTATATGGCTGTGAGATTCATAGTCTCTCTGGTTTTTGCCATACTTGTAGCTATATTCGCACTTCAAAATTCAGGCAGCGTAACCATCAAATTCTTGTTTTTTCAGTCAAATATTTCTCAAGCCCTGGTAATACTGATATCAGCAGTCGTAGGCGCTATTATAGTATTGATACTTTCAACCATCGCACAAATAAAGCTTAACCATACCGTAAAAAGCTCGGCAAAAGCCATTACAGCACTGGAAGAGGAAAAAAAGCTTTTGTCCGATAAAATCGACGAGCTATTAAAGCAAGCAAATTCACAAATCACGAATAGTTCGATCAATAATGAGGGGGAAGGAAATGAAGTATAAAATTATTGCAGACAGCAGTTGTGATTTAACCATGGAAATGAGAGCTGCCATGGGTGTGGATATCGTACCGCTCACATTAATTTTGGATGAGAAGGAATATGTTGATGATACAAACTTGGATGTACATCAATATGTGAAGGATATGAATGCTTGCCCTGTATCGCCTAAAACATCCTGCCCTTCACCGGCAGATTTTTTGAACAGGTATAAGCAGGATGGAAGCATATTTGTCGTAACTCTTTCTTCCAAATTAAGCGGAACTTATCAAAGTGCTGTTATGGCAAAAAACTTATTTTTAGAAGAAATCGGTGAAAAATTCATCCATGTTTTTGATTCATTCAGTGCATCCGTTGCAGAAACTCTTATCAGCAGAAAAATATTCGAGCTTGCGGAAAAAGGTGTTGAGGAGTTAGAGATAGTAGAAAAAGTTACAAATTATATAAAGGAAATGAAGACTCTATTTCTCCTTGAAAGCCTTGAACATCTGGCCAAAGCCGGAAGGCTTAACCCCATAATTGCCAAAATTGCATCCTTTTTAGAGATAAAGCCTATTATGGGCGCTACAGATGAAGGCAATATTAAGCTGGTTGAAAAGGTAAGGGGATATAAAAAAGCCTTTAACAGATTTATCGATATAATAGGGAAAGAAGGAACGAAGCTTGAAGACAAGGTGTTGGCCATCGCTCACTGCAACTGCCTTGACAGAGCAATTAAATTCAAGGAAGAGGTTTTAAAAAGATATAATTTCAAGGATATAGTAGTGGTTGAAATGGCAGGCTTAACTTCCACCTATGCCGATGACGGTGGAATTGTTATAGCATTTTAAATTGTATTTATAATAAATCAGCTGATGTTTTTCTCAGCTGATTTTGCATTATGTGTGCCAGGTATGGGTGCTGCTTATAGGGAGGAAGCTCATGGAATACTTAAGCGGAGTGGTAGAAAGAATAACTTATGCCAATGAAGAAAACGGATTTTATGTAATCAAAATAAAGGCTTCAGGCTTTCCTGACCTTGTTACCGTAGTAGGAAATTTAGCGTCGATTAATGTTGGTTCATCCATTAAGTTAAAAGGAGACTGGCGTCAGGACAGCAAATACGGAAAACAATTCAATGCATTTGAATACACAGAGACTGTTCCTGCTACCATAGCAGGAATTGAAAAATATTTAGGCAGCGGACTTATAAAAGGTATAGGCCCTGTTAATGCCAGAAGAATTGTGAATCAGTTTAAGGAAGACACCATAAGGGTTATAGATGAGGAACCGGACAGGCTAATAGAAGTAGAAGGTATTGGCTCAAAAAGAGTCTCCATGATAAAAAAGGCATGGCAGGAGCAGAAGGAAATAAAAAACGTCATGCTGTTTCTGCAGGGCAACGGCGTTTCCACAGGCTATGCTGTTAAAATATATAAAACCTACGGAAATGACAGCATAAATATTGTAAAATCCAACCCTTACAGGCTGGCAGATGACATATGGGGAATAGGTTTTAGAACTGCGGATAAAATAGCCGAAAAGCTGGGCTTTGACAAAAATTCCTATGAGAGATGCCGCTCAGGGCTAATATATGTATTAAATGAGCTGTCAAACAGCGGACACTGCTATGCCATTAGAGAACAGCTTATAAAGGAAACCATTAAAATACTTGAGCTTGATTATGAATTATTGAATTCAACCATAGACAAAATGATAGAAGATGAAACTGTAGTTGTAGATAATGATTCTATATACCTTCCACCCTTTTATTTCAGCGAAACAGGAACCGCAAAAAGGATAAAGGAAATACTGTCATCAATCAGCAATTTAAAAATTGCAGACCCGGACGATATTATAGAGAAGGTTCAGAAGGAATGCGATATAAGATACGATAAAATACAGATAGAAGCCATAAAGACGGCAGCAAAATCAAAGTTCATGGTGCTTACAGGGGGGCCGGGCACCGGTAAGACGACTACAACTCTTGCCATAATAAGAGTTTTTCAGAAGCTAAGAGCCAATATAATGCTGGCAGCGCCCACAGGCAGGGCTGCAAAAAGAATGTCCGAAGCCACCGGTATGGAGTCAAAGACCATCCACCGCCTTCTGGAATACAAACCACCTGAAGGCTATAAGAAAAATACTGATAACCCCCTTGATTGCGATGTACTAATAATAGATGAAACCTCCATGGTGGATATTATTTTAATGTACAATCTTTTAAAAGCCATATCGAACCGCACAATTGTAATACTGGTAGGTGATATAGACCAGCTGCCCTCCGTAGGGGCCGGAAACGTGCTTCGTGATATTATTTCATCAGGGATTGTAAATGTAGTTCATTTAAATCGGATATTTCGCCAGGCTCAGGGCAGTGACATCATAACCAATGCCCACAAAATAAACAAGGGGGAATTTCCTGACCTTAAGGGGGGAAAAAACAGCGATTTCTTCTTTATAGAAGAGGAATCCCCTGAAAAAATCGTAGGTTTAATAAAGGACCTGTGCGCATCGAGGCTTTCCAAGTATTATAATGTTGACCCGGTCAATGATATACAGGTACTTTGCCCTATGCAAAGAGGTGAAACCGGTGCCTTTAGCTTAAACACTGCATTACAGGAGGCATTGAACAAATCCGTGGATTTCATAAAATACGGGGGATATGAATACAGGCTCAATGACAAAGTCATGCAGATTAAAAACAATTATGACAAGGGAGTATTCAACGGGGACATAGGTATAATTACCTCCATAGATACCGAGGATAAAACCCTCCTTATACGCTTTGATAATACGGATGTTCTATATGATGCCACTGAGCTGGATGAATTGGTTCTTGCCTATGCAACCACTGTTCATAAAAGCCAGGGGAGCGAATACAAAATAGTGGTATCCCCTTTTACCATGCAGC
The DNA here is from genome assembly GCF_001317355.1 of Oxobacter pfennigii. Lineage (NCBI taxonomy): Bacteria > Bacillati > Bacillota > Clostridia > Eubacteriales > Clostridiaceae > Oxobacter > Oxobacter pfennigii. Next base: position 113,504 of record NZ_LKET01000021.1, on the reverse strand, counting down.
ATTATATGATGCTTCAAAGAAACCTTCTATATACATGCGTAACCAGGGCTAAAAAAATTTTCGTTCTCGTGGGTACGAAGAAAGCAGTTGGCATGGCAGTATCCAACAACAAAATAGAGGAGAGAAATACAAAGCTTTCATACAGATTAAAAGAAGCTCAATCCTAAAATACGGATTGAGCTCTTGTGTTTTTTGAAAGATCGATTATTCCGCCATATCTTGACCTTATAAATCTGAACCGTCGGCATTCCATTAATCTTTCATACAATTCATCCCGGCTCATTTCTTTGCTCTCGCAAAGGAGCTTGCCGGCCGCTGCCGTTACAATAGGTGCTGCCTGGGACGAACCGCTCTTTGCTATATATCCTCCGTGTATGCTGCAGCTCATTATTGAAATTCCAGGAGCGATTATATCCACTTCCCGACTTTGATTTTCCTTATATCTTCCATAGGGGTTCCACACTCCCACGCTTACCACCTTGTCATAGGAGGCAGGGTAAGCAATGTCCTCGGAATTGCCTGCAGCGGCAACAATCATTATATCATTGTCAATTGCCTTTTTAATATAATCTCTGGTGAGTTTTGAATCCACGGTTGTCACAAAGGACATATTGATGATTTTTATATTATTTTCAATGCAATAATCAATGGCATCACATATTCTGAAGGATAAACCCATCATATTGTTATTGAGGATTTTGCATATATATATTTCAGATTCAGGTACGAGATAAGAGATTATGCCTGTTATATGTGTGCCGTGGGAATGCCCGTCCGTATAATCCTCTCTGTTTCCGTCATTATCATTGGTGAAATTCACTCCCGTCACCACGTTTTTAACTGCCCCATGGGGGGTGAAGCCGGTATCAAAAACGGCTATTCTGACACCTTCCCCTTTGTTTTTTACATAATCTGCTCCTATTAAATCCGATACTTCTTTAAGTCTCAAAACGGCCTCCTTAAAAGTCACAAATGGTTACCTAATATAATATTCAAATTATATGCTTTATGTTATCCCAATTGAACAATTAATTTTCTTTTGCCGCAGCTGCTTCTGCCCTCTGTTCACCCTTTACGGAATTCAATATATCCATCAATTGCTGACCCATTATAGTTTCTTTCTCATAAAGAAACTCGGATATTTTTCTTAAGGCTTCCAAATTGTCCCTTAAAAGATTGACGGCTTTTTCATGGCAGCTTTTTAGGATGCTTTGAACTTCCTTATCAATATCCGCCGCTGTTTCATTAGCACAATGCTGCACCGGCCTTCCGTCTAAATATCTGTTTTGTGCGGATTCCATGCTTATCATTCCAAACCTTTCGGACATTCCGTATACCGATACCATATACCTTGCCATCTGGGTAGCCCGCTCAATATCATTGGCTGCACCAGTGGTGGCAGTGTTGAATTCCACTTCTTCGGCTGCCCTTCCGGCCAGCAAAACCACTATTTGTTCCAATATTTCATCCTTTGACATGAGGTATTTCTCCTCTTCGGGAAGCTGCATTGTATATCCTAATGCACCCATAGTCCTGGGCACAATGGTAATCTTATGAACAGGCTGGGTCTGCTTTTGAAGAGCTGCTGCCAGTGCATGTCCTACTTCATGGAAGGCTACCAGCCTCTTTTCCTTGGGTGTTAAAATTCTGTCCTTTTTCTCCTTGCCTGCGATTATAGTTTCTACGGCTTCATAGAGATCTTCCTGGCTCACCTTTTCTCTCCCCATCCTTACAGCACGGAGAGCTGCCTCATTTACAATGTTTGCAAGATCTGCCCCTACTGCACCTGCCGTAGCTAGTGCTATATCATCAAGATTAACACCTTCATCCAAAATTACATTCTTTACATGGACCTTTAAAATGGATTCCCTTCCTTTAAGGTCCGGCTTGTCAACTATTACCCTGCGGTCAAAACGTCCCGGTCTTAATAATGCTTTATCCAGCACTTCCGGCCTGTTTGTGGCTGCAAGTATTACAACTCCTTTTGAAGAATCAAAGCCGTCCATCTCAGCAAGGAGCTGGTTTAAGGTCTGTTCCCTTTCATCATTTCCGCCTATGCCTCCGTCCCTGCTTTTGCCTATGGCATCTATTTCATCTATGAAGATTATACAGGGTGCATGCTGCTCTGCCTGCTTAAATAAGTCCCTTACCCTGGAAGCCCCTACTCCAACAAACATCTCAACAAAATCAGAGCCCGAGAGAGAGAAGAAAGGCACATTAGCTTCTCCGGCCACTGCCTTTGCAAGGAGGGTCTTGCCTGTCCCCGGAGGCCCTACAAGAAGAGCGCCTTTAGGAAGCTTTGCGCCAATTCTTATATATTTTGATGGCTTATGCAAAAAATCCACTATTTCATTTAAAGACTCTTTTGCTTCCTCCTGGCCTGCCACGTCATTGAAATTTACGCCAGTGCTTTTCTCGACATAAACCTTAGCAGTGCTCTTTCCAAAGGACATGGCGCCGCCCCCCATCTTTTTGGTGTAGGATTTTGTAAGCTGGGAACTTAAGAAATAAAATAGGCCTATTGGCAATATCCATGAAATAATAAAATTGACTATTGGTGAATTCATGTTATTTACCGGTGTATAAAATTTAGCGCCTGCTTCATAAAGCTTGTCAACCAAATCAGGCTCGTTTATATTTCCGGTGTAATAAACCTTTTTTTCTGCGCCGCTTCCGGATTTAGGCGTTATAGTGAGCCTGTCGGGCTTTATTATCACTTCTTCTATTTCCTTGTTTTCACGCATGGTCATAAATTTCCCATATTCTATTTCCTCCACAGTGGATTGGGACATTATGGATAAGGCTAAATTAATCATAATTGTAATGCTTAATGCGAGTCCAAGATAATATATCAAATTTTTTTTAATTGGATTCATATATTTTCCCCTTTCCTATATTTACGATTATCTCTTATCGTCAAGAATATCATTCAGTATGTTAAGTCCTTTGACAATGGTTTGTAATTCTTCTCTGGTAACTTTTCCAAACATTTTATCCAGGCAATCGCACAATCTTGAATCATAATCGGTATTTAAACTATCCACACCCTTTATGAGGACAACCTTGACAACCCGTCTGTCCTCTTCCAACCTTACTCTTTTGACAAGCTCAATTCGCTCTAAGCGATCTATAATTCCTGATGTGGTTCCATTTGTAAGCCCCATTTTTCCGCTTATGTCACTTATCCTCATCTCTCCATACCGGCTTAATAGGGATATAACATTCATCTGAGGGACGGTAAGGTTGCAGTCATTGAAATGCTGCCTTAAGTTTTTTTCAAATTTTGCACTAACCTGCCTCATAAGATCTATTACAATTTTTCCATTTGCCGCCTCCATATTCTGACCTCCGAACAGCAGTTGCATAAATTTTGTATACTTATATTTTGAATCAAATATTTCGTATGCAAATTAATATTACCATATCTTTTTTATCTGAGTAAATGGTATAGGGAGTAAGTTAATACATTCATAATATCTTCAAACTTTGTTAATACCAATTTTAATATTTCTTAATATGCAGTTCACATATATTTTATATGATATATACATGAGCTCCTCCTCACTAAATAAAATTATATGGAAATAGCCTTTTAAAGGCTATTTGCGTTTTTTGATGTAACATACTGTCAAATATGGCATAGTATGAATCAGGAAAAAATATAAATCAGCACTTAATGCCATTAAAATGGAAGGTGATAATATGCCTAATGGTTTTGGAGGATATGGATATTATAACAGCCCTATCGGAGGAGCAGGCTATGGTTTTGGAGGTTATCCGGGATTTGGATATGGCGGATATCCTGGGTATGGATTCGGATCCTGGTGGATATGGATCATACTGATATTTTTGATTTTTGCCTTTCTCTCCAACAACAATAATAGAAATACAAACCAAACAACTTCGTTCTGTTAAATACATCGGACGGTACATCATCATTTGATTTTGTACCGTCCTTTAATTTTTAAACGCATATAAGATTGTAAAAAAATTATTGAACTATTCTTTCGTGTTTATTAAAAAATGTTCACATTTAATTCACTTTTTATTAACTATTTCTTAATTGTTTTTTTTACCAATAATAGTATTATATTAATTAAAAGATCCTCCTTCTTTTTTTATATATATATTTACGGAAATAGCCTTTATAAGGCTATTTGTGTTTTTAATTAATTTTACATTTATTTTCTAAATTTCAGTATAAAACATTCAAAACTAAAAAGAGCTCTTAGGCTCTTTATTTTTATGTTTATTTATCTTTATCAGGTGATTCATCACTGTCTACGCATATATTTTCTTTATCTACAGAGATGTTATATCTGCTGCAGCACTTGTCGGTATTAAAATATCCGCACTGAAAGCATTTTATATTTCCCACAAAATTCATCTCCAAATCTCTTTTTTATTATTATACAATATATGCGAATATTTATTCAATATAAAAAGGGCAGTTTTTTCTCTTTTTTTAAAAGATTAAACTACCTTTTAATTTATTTTAATGGCAATTTGCAGGATCCAAATTGATTGTGCTTAAGTACTTGCTTTTTATTCCTTCAATATCAGCATTTTCTATATCATCCACAACTTCAATGGCTCCGATAATATAGCCGCCTTTATATATGGTGTAACCACCACTTTCGCTGAATATATTTTCATACTTTATAACGTCTTTTTTCCCTTCAAAAGAAGTCAGTTTCCTCCCGGAATCAATTGATGTTATAAAGAATATTGCCTCCGGAGTATCCAATCCTGTAAGATCAAAATCAATTGTGACCTTCATATCCTTGCTGACTATTACTATTAATGGCTCAAATTCATATCCTATACCTTTAAATGTATAATTATAAGAATCATCCTTTATATCTGCTTTTTTAATCAGCCTCTCAGAGGGTACGGTACTTAAATTCTTCCCATAAATACTCTCTCTAATTATGGTTTGCTGTGTATTGATTTGAGTAAGCTGTGCTGAGCCGGGGCTTATAGTTGGCTGCACAGGCCGGCTTGCTGCAATGCCATTATTGGATGAAGTGCTGCCAGGATTTTTATTTTCATCTGCCTTTTGATTTGTACATCACGTTAAAATTATCACAAGACTTATTGCGGCCACACCTATTAATTTATAGTTCATGATTTTTTTATTCGCCATTACGGCACCCCCAATATACGAAAATTAAGAGTTATTTAACCATATATTTTAAATCCCACATAATACCACATTGATAATTATTATACAAAAAAGTTATGAAGATTTTATGAAGAGCTGCCTTTTGACATAGTTTATTGGGCATAGTATCATGAGGCATAAAGGGGATAATCCTTTTATGAAGCCAAATACAAGGGGTTTGGTCAGATTTATTGTGCTTGAAATTGGTTTAATTTTATTACCCGGTTTCCATATGTTAGCAAACGGCTGGTTACCACAAGCTTCTGTTACCTTTAGTATAATAGTGTTTTTATCCTTTGCTATTTGTAACTTTCTGTCTTTGAGATGTCCAAAATGCAGTGAATATTTGCCAAGAGGTTCCTTGCGAATGAAGATTTGCCCAAAATACGGTGATCGTCTTAAATAAGAGGGCATATTAAAATAAATATAAAATTAAGCACCTCGCTCCGCATAAGTTAGGAAACGAGGCGCTATTGTTCTCACTTTAACACACTGAAGGGACTAATAACACAGCCCCAATAAAACGATATTTAATCATATGTTTTCTTCTGTATTTTCTTTGTCGTTACAGCATAAATGCCCTTTATTGTTTTTCTCTTTCCCCATAAAGAACATCATTCCCATCATCATAATAGGGCATAAAAAGGGAGTTACTGCTGCAATAATTCTGTTTCCTGAAGCTATGCCGGTGGCTGAAACTAACATTACTATAACTGCCGGCAATATACAGCATACAGCCATACCCGATGCCATCTTTTTAAACATGCCCGATTTCATAACTTCTCACCTTTCGAACAGATTTATTATATAAATTATTAAAGTTTATATTTTTTTACCAATTGATCAGGATTATCTCCCATCTCTGAAGCATCCTGTCCCGCAGCCCTGAATTCCCATCCGCTTCCTTCAAGCTTGGTTATATCCAGACCTGCATTAATCAATGGCTCTGCCTTTAATATGAATATAAAATCTTCATCATTCAAACTCAATTCTTCAGTCCACCGTACTTCAAAGCCTTCACTGAACTTCAGCCTGTAATGCTTCATTTCTCCGTGGTATGTTAAAAGGTTTTCATCAGCCAGCAATAGTTTTCTCATTGCATCCTCGTAACCGTTGGAACTTCTTCCTTCATCCTTAACATTATGAGGCTTGACTAGGAGGTTGGGCGTATCCATGCCATCTTCATTCCCCGCAGGCATAAATACCCATTCATCTGCATTTAGTTTCTCTACATCAAGTCCCGCACTTATGAATGGATCGGCAAGCATCACCATAGCAAGGTCCACCTTGTTTGCAGACATATCCCTTGACCATTCAAATTTTTCTCCCGTTGGAAGTTCAAATCCCCAATGTTCCAATTCCTTATGAAAACCTATTTTATCAGGAAAGGTTTTTATTGTGGTTACAAAGGCCTTTAAGCCCCCTTCAGCTTTCTCGCTTAACTGCTGCTTATTGCAAGCTGCAGCTGATACAGCCAATATTAATGCCAATGCCAATATTAATATCCTTCGCATATTCTTCTCTCCTTTTTAATCATTGTTACTTAATGTCAATAATAATAAAATTATATGAAGATTATATGAAGGTGAACTTCTTTAAAGTAAGCCTTCGCAAAAGATATCCTGGTATTTTTATATAGCTTTATTAAAAACAACGGTTACAGCTGTACCTTCTCCATACCGGCTTTCAATGCTGATATCAGCTGAGTGAAGCATTAATATTCTCTTTACTATGGTCAACCCGATACCGCTTCCTTCTATACTGTTTCTGCTTTTATCTCCCCTATACAGCCTTTCAAAAATAAAGGGTAAGTCCTTTTCGGCAATTCCTATGCCATTATCCTTTATTTTTATGATTATGTTTGATTTGTCATCATCCAAATCAATCCATATTTTCCCGCCTTCATTGGAAAATTTCACAGCATTTGAAATAATGTTTATAAAAACCTGTTTTAATTTATCCGCATCCCCCATTACAAAATATTCTGCATCATCACTGTTAAAACTTACTTCTATATTTTTGTTTCTAAGTTCCTCTTCATAATCCTTTATGACTGCACCAATTACCTTGTCAATTGCAATTTTAATTATATTCATTTCAACTTCTTCAGCCTCAAACTCCTTTAAAATATTAAGATTATCCAGTAACCTTCCGAATCTTATTATTTCATCATTTAATGCCATGAGCCTTTCATTTGACACAGGTACTATGCCGTCTGCCATGGCTTCTAAATTGTTCTCCAATATGTTCAGAGGAGTCCTTATCTCATGAGATATATCCGAAATAAGCCTTTTTCTTATGGAATCCTGCCTTTTTAGCCTTTCACCTAAAATATTGATACTGTCATTTAAATTTTTTATTTCAATAATTTTGCTTGTCTCTCTGCTTCTGGCATCATAATTCCCTTTAGACAGCTTAACCGATGTATCCGAAACTTCGATCAATGGTTTAGAAAACTGCTTTGATAATAATAAGCTCAACAGCCCTGCAATTAATATGGTAATCAAAACGCTTAATGCAATGCTTTTATTTACAGCCAGCTTAAATTCCATGTCCTCTTTAGACAGCAATACAGGTGCATACTGGCCGATTTCAATATAGCCCACTGTTTCTCCGTCGAACTTTATCTCGTAATTATTGGTAGTATATATCCCTTCATTCTGCCTGCTCATGTAATAAAAATGACTGCTTATCCTTACATCGCCCGGGTCCATACCCCACACTACTTTTTTATCTGCATCAAAAAGGGTAAGGCAGTAATTGCTCATATATGCCTCGTGCATTATCTCAATACCCGAATTGTATGTCCATCTCTTATCCTTTTTATAAACTTCCTCAAAATAGTGTATAATTCTTTCATCCCTCTTTGCCTGATTATCTGATAGATATTCATTGAAAGTCCTATTTATGGTGTGATTCACAAGCAAGGCGGAAAACAGTATAGCAAGGGCGGCGCTTAAAATCAGTATTATACTTAATCTCTTTTTAATGCTTTGCATCAATTATCACCGCCAAATTTGTAGCCTATTCTGGTCACGGTTATTATGAACTTCGGATTTCTGCTGTCCTCTTCTATCTTTTTTCGTATATTTTTTATATGGACGTCTATGGTTCTGTCGTAGCCTTCAAACTCCAGTCCAAAGACTTTCTGTATAAGCTGTTCCCTTGTCAACACCTTGCCTTTGTTTAAAGCCAAAACATAAAGGATATCGAATTCATTAGGGGTAAGCTGCACATAATCACCCTTTACCTTCACAGACCTGTCCTCAGGATTAATTTCAATGTCACCGTTTTTTATTGACATATCTGAAGCTTTATTATTTATGATTCTCCTGAACAATGCATTGACTCTGGCAGTCAGCTCCCTCGGGCTGAAGGGTTTGACGAGATATTCATCAGCCCCCATGTTGAGTCCTTCCACCCTGTCATTTAAAGTACCCTTGGCTGTCAGCATGAATATATACACATCAGAAATCTTTCTTATAGCTCTGCATATTTCTTCTCCTTCAATATCTGGAAGCATGAGGTCCAATATAACCAGCTTGAAATCAATTTCTTCAAAAAGCTTCAAGCCATCAATACCTTTATTGCTGCAATATACACTATAGCCTTCCTTTTCAAGGTAAGCCGATAAAACCTCCGAAACCATAATTTCATCTTCTATTATCAAAATATTTTTCGATCGTTTCTCTCTCATGAATTAAACCTCTTCGCAATTGATAATTTACCTAAGGATATCATTTTCACTAAATCATTACAATAGAATGCCTTTTTGCTCAATACCATATATTATTTTCAATTACATAAAATCTTCATAAAACCTTGATATAATGATTTCAAATGGCCCAGCCACTTGGAATCATTTCACATGGATTTTACAAGTAAAATTCATTATATAATGAGTGAGTTCTATAGGATTCAAAGCCATGTGAAATTTGCCATGCAAATTTCATAAACAGTACATAAAAATATCAGAGGTGAATATAAGTGAAAAAAAAATACAATAAGAATAAAAAAAATAATTCTATATATTTTATGGGCGCAGGAGTATTAGCTGCAGTCTTGTTAATATTTTTTGCACTGCAAGGCAATGGCAAAACAGCCGGCGATACGCAAAACACAGCTGTTTTACCTGCTGGAGATGTGACAATACTAAAAAGTGAAATAACAAGCACAGCAAAGTTTTATCCGGTAAAGGTAGACGATATCTCTATGGAAGTTTTCGCAGTAAAGGCAAGCGATGGAACCATAAGAACGGCATTCAATACCTGCCAGGTTTGCTATAGCTCGGGAAGAGGCTATTACAAACAACAAGGAAATGATTTGATTTGCCAGAATTGCGGAAACAGATTTAGATTGGACCAGATAGAAAAAATACAAGGTGGCTGTAATCCTGTTCCAATATTAAAAGAGGATAAGACTGACGATGGTACAAATATAGTAATTTCAAAAGAATTTTTAGCACAATACAAAAAACTGTTTTTAAACTGGAAAGATGTTTAGAATTTATACTGCACCAGAGGTGATTCCATGTCTATGAAAAAAGAAGTAATTAAAGTTTATAATATGACCTGTACCTCCTGCGAGAATCGGGTAGAAAATGCAATAAAAAAGCTTGACGGCGTGGTTTCCGTTAAAGCGAATTATGCTGATGAAGAGGCCTGGGTTGAATATGATGCTGATCTTTGTGATATAAATCTGATTAAAAATGCAATACAAAAGGCAGGATACAGCACCAAAGATTCCGCTATTGATAAGATTTTCGGGGTCTTGATTATCGCTGCCGCTGTTATTATTCTTAGCCAATATACCGGCAGGTTTGATATGAGCTCTAAGCTTAATGAAAATACTACATTTTTTATACTTTTTGTTGTAGGCCTTTTAACCTCCATACATTGCGTAGGCATGTGCGGCGGAATAATGCTCTCGCAAACTCTATCGTCTTCGGATACAGCCTTCATAAACGGCAGTAAATTTCAAGCTTTAAAGCCTGCTCTCCTTTATAATACGGGCAGGGTAATTTCCTACACCATATTAGGAATGGTTGTAGGTGCCATAGGCTCGGTACTTAGTGTCTCCCCGGCTGTTAAAGCCGGAATAATGATATTTGCCGGAGTATTCATGATAATAATGGGCTTTAACATGTACGGCTTCAGCTGGTTTAGAAAAATCAGCATAAAACTGCCGCTTACTTCATTTTCTTTTAAAAATAAAGCAAATACACCTTTTATAGTTGGCCTGTTGAATGGCTTTATGCCCTGCGGTCCGCTGCAGACCATGCAGCTTTACGCACTGGGTTCCGGAAGTTTCATAAAAGGCGGATTATCCATGTTTATATTTGCATTGGGTACGGTACCTTTAATGCTGTTCTTTGGGGCTGTGGCCGGATTTTTAAGCAAAGAATATTCTAAGAGAATTCTTAAATTCAGCGGTATACTGATTATAGTATTGGGCTTTATAATGTCAAACCGAGGGCTAGCCCTGGCCGGTGTCAATATAAATCCTCTGCAAATCATACAGTCTCAAGACCAGAATTCCAATACTCCTGCTTCTAAAGCAGAACTTAAGGATGGTATTCAGGTTGTAAAAACAGCTGCGACCTACTATGGCTACGAACCGGCGGTAATATATGTACAAAAAGGCATCCCTGTTAAGTGGACAGTGGAAGGACAGCAAATAACCTCTTGTAATAATGCAATAATCATCCCCTCACTTAGGATACAAAAAGAAATTAAAAAAGGTGAAAATATAATCGAATTTACTCCGGGGGATAATGATATAAACTACAGCTGCTGGATGGGAATGATAAGAGGAGTTATAAGAGTTGTAGATGACCTTGAGGCAGTTGATATTAAAAATGCCGATAGCTCAATTGACTCTTCATCAAATATCCAATCCCAGCCAGCACCCAGCATTTACGGAGATGATATAAGCCAGATTAAAAGTGAGCGCCTTGTAAAAAAAGCTTTAGTGTCTGGTAATAACCAAACTGTTGATATTAAAGGTATCGGATATGAATTTGACCCCTTAATATTGGTTGTAAATAAAGATATTCCCGTTAAAATTTCTGTTGATTTAAGTCAATTTGATAATTATGTCGGCTCTTTTAAAATAATAAGCGGCAGTACGGGAGATACAGTAACCTCCTTTACCGGAATAAAGAGCCTCACCTCTTTTGAATATAATTTCAGTGAGTCGGGCATTTACGGGATATTTAAGGATAATGGAATACAGGCATTGATAATGGTAGTTGACGATTTAGAAAATACCGATATTGAGGAAATAAGAACTGAATTTATAAGGTAGAAACATAACACGTACATTGTAAGCTGGGGCTGTTGCGTTTTGAACAACGTAAATGAATTGTGAGAGTTCTTTAAAAGTTCTTGGTGACGCTGCCGCAGAAAATACTTAGAATTTTAGATTGTTTAAGCGTGAGAAGTTTAAAAATTCTTGTATTTTCAAGGCAGGGAGCCTTAGAACTTGCAGAACTCGAACATAGTAAATGCAGTGTTTAAAACGCAACAGCTCCAACTCATGGTTTCAGGCTTTTTCTTGTTCATTTTTTAATCGTATATTGACTTTTTATTATTGCCTTTGCTTATACTCCTCAAGTTTATCATTTAGCTCTTTTTTCTTTGCCTTTGTTATGGACCATATTATCATCCATGTAATTAGATAGCATAAAGAATATATAAGAAAGGACACTAAAACAAAGCTTCCTTTTTCAAAGCCATTTCCTCCATAACCGTACCAGCCAAAAATCAATCCGCAAATGATTATGGTAGAAGTCGTTAGAATATAGCCGAGAAGGGACTGCCAAATAAATTTCAGCTTCTCTGAACAATATACCAGATTGATAAGAGAACAAAGGACTGAAAGTATAAAAGACTGTCCAATCAAGGTGACCGGAATCATTCTATCATCGGTAATAATTACGATTATCGCCGATAATATTATTACCGAGATAGTAAAGGCTATCATTAAACCAAGAAAGAAATTTTGTATAATCTGTTTTTTCATATAAACCTCCTATAAACCTAATTTGTTTTTAAAGTAAGGAACATATTGCCGTGAAATAATTGCCTTTTCGCCATTTTGAAGTACTGCCTGAATTCTGCCGTTTATTAAGGGTGAAACGTAATCAATTTTCATTAAATTTAAAACCGTGGACTTATTCACTCTAATTATACTGGTACCGAAAAAGCGTTCTTCGATCTCGTATAGTTTCAGGACTGTTTCATAAACACAGTCCGAAGTATAAATAAATACCTTTTCGTCCACCGTATCGAAGTAAAAAACATCTTCCGGCTTTAAAAAGTAAACCTTATCATCTTTCTTGCCGCTGATAGCTGAACCGTATAATCGCAAGCTTGACAATAACTTTTCAAGCCTTTCATCAATATTGTTGCATTTTATTGTTATTTCTACCTCAGTATAGGCATCTGATTGTTCTATGTTAATTTTCAAAAATAGTAAGCCTCCTTTTGTAGAATGATTATCAGAGTTAACTCTATTAGAATAATAATATAAACATATATCCCACTTCAACTTGATTTCGCTTTGTTGCGGAATTAAAGCGGTATCATGCACTATTCCATATTAAGTTGCATCTGAAAGTTTATGTTCAGCCTTTATTTTACTTCAAGTAGTTCTATTGGTCACAGGCTTTACCTTAAATAAATAAAAGTGCCAATCAAATGATTGACACTTTTATTTATCGCTCTCTTATGAGGCCTGGCGCCTAAACTGATTCATATACAGATTGTGATAGAAGCCCTTCAGCTCTAAGAGCTCATCATGGCTTCCCTTTTCGATTATCCTGCCGTCATTTATAACCAGAATCATATCCGCATCCCTAATTGTGCTCAAACGATGGGCTATCACAAAGCTGGTACGACCTTTCATTAGGTTGAGCATAGCTTCCTGAATGTGAAGCTCGGTCCGGGTATCAACGCTGCTTGTTGCTTCATCCAGTATCAATATGGCAGGATCTAAAAGAATGGCTCTTGCAATTGATAGAAGCTGCCTTTGCCCCTGGCTTAAGTTCCCTCCATCCTCTGTAAGGAGGGTGTCATATCCGTCAGGAAGCCTTAAAATAAAGTGTTCGGCATTAGCAAGCCTTGCTGCCTCTTCCACTTCCTCATCTGTTGCATCAAGCCTCCCATAGCGTATATTCTCTCTGACGGTCTCAGAGAAGAGATGGGTATCCTGGAGCACGATGCCTAAAGATGACCTTAAGCTGTCTCTTTTAATTGTGCGTATATCCCTGCCATCTATTAAAATAGCACCCTTGTCAATATCATAAAAACGGGTAAGCAAATTAACTATGGTAGTTTTTCCGGCCCCTGTAGGCCCAACCAATGCTATGGTCTGACCCGGCTTTACCGTAATATTTATATCCTTCAATACAGGTTCAGCCTCATTGTAACCAAAGGTCACATCATCAAATGCCACATTTCCCTTAACCTCTTTTAAAGTGTAGGCATCTGCCTCATCTAAGAGCTCAGGGCTTTCATCCATTACCTCAAAAACCCTTTCAGCCCCTGCTATTGCAGACTGTACCATGTTAAACTGGTTAGCCATTTCGTTAATAGGTCTCATAAACTGCCTGGAATAATTTAAAAAGCTGGCAATTACGCCCACTGTAATTATACCTTGGACCGCAAGATAACCGCCTGCTCCCGCCAATATGGCAAATCCAAAGTTGTTAATGACATTCATAATCGGTCCTATAACGCCAGAGAATATCTGAGCTTTTGTGCCCACTTCTTTCAGCTTAATGCTTGCTTCTTCAAAATCCTTCATAACCATCTTTTCACGGGTGAAGGACTTAACAGCCTTCTGTCCTGTAATGGTCTCCTCAATAAATCCGTTAAGTTCACCCAATCTTTCTTGCTGTCCTGAAAAATAATTTCTCGTCTTGCCGGCAATTTTCCCTGTGGTGAGAGTCATAAATGGTATTATGATTAAACTCAGCAAAGTAAGGAGAGGACTTAACCACAGCATGGCAGCCAAAGTTCCTATAACTGTAATCACGCTTGAAAATACCTGAGTGGTGCTTTGATTTAAAGTATGGCTGATATTTTCAATGTCATTGGTAACTCTGCTCATAAGCTCGCCATGAGTCTTGCTGTCGAAAAACCTTAAAGGCAGAATCTGCAATCTGCTGAACACATCATTTCTTATATCTGCCACCGTGTCCTGGGAAACCCTTGTCATGGTATAGCTTTGAAGCCATGAGGCAGCAGCACTGAATACGTATATAACCATCATTATGATTATCATTCTAAGCAGTCCATCAAAATCTCCCGGCACTATATAATTATCAATGGCCATACCGATTAGCATAGGCCCTGTCAGCATCAAAAGGGAGGATAATATAACCAGAGAAAATACCCCGATAAGCTTTCTCTTCCTCCTGGAAAGGTACCCCCATAGTCTTATAAGAGTTCCTTTTATGTCCTTGGCCTTGGCTTTTGCCATGAACATGCCGCCTCGAGGTCCTCCGCCGAATCCTCCGGGACGTCCTGCTGGCCTCATAACAGGCGGCCTATTGGCCATTGGTTCCTTTGGCCTCTCGTTGTTCTTCTCAGACATTTACCGCCACCTCCTCATCTTCTCTAAGCTGAGATCTATATATATCCCGATAAACCTTGCTCTTTTTCAGAAGTTCGCCGTGAGTACCAATAGCTTCAACACAGCCATCTTCTAAGACTACTATCTTATCTGCATCTATAACGGAGCTTATGCGCTGGGCTATAATGAAGCAAGTGGTGTCAGAAATTAGCTCCTTTAATGCCTTTTGAATTCTGGATTCGGTACCCATATCAACAGCACTGGTGCTGTCATCCAATATAAGTATTTTAGGCTTTTTAACCAAAGCCCTGGCGATAGCCAGCCTTTGCTTCTGCCCGCCTGATAGGTTAACCCCTCTTTGACCCAATCCTGTTTCATAACCTTCTGTAAAGCCCGTAATATAATCATGTGCCTGGGCAGCCTTTGAAGCCTCAATTATTTCCTCGTCTGTGGCATTCTCCTTCCCCCATTTTATATTGTCCTTAATGGAGCCTGAGAACAGTATGGAATCCTGAAGCACCATTCCTATACCTTGCCTTAAGGTTTCAATCTTCCTATCCTTTACATCAATTCCATCTACTAAAACACTTCCTTCAGTTGCATCATAAAGGCGGGGAATCAAATTTACCAAGGTGGATTTTCCTGCTCCCGTTGAGCCTAAAATAGCCACGGTTTCCCCGGGTTCTGCAACAAAGGAAACGTTCTGAAGTACGGGAGCTCCCCCCGCCCCCTCATACTTAAAGGATACGTTTTTAAATTCCACACGTCCCTTCTCTATAACAGCATCTGCTGCATCCGGATTATCTGTTATATCGATTTCCGTATTCAATACCTCATTTAAGCGGTCAGCCGATGCTTTGGCACGGGAGAACATCATGAGAGTGAAAGCTATCATTAAAAGCGAGAATAATATCTGTGTCAGATAATTTATAAATGCCATTATCTGCCCTACCATCATAGAGCCCGTATTGACAAACATTCCTCCAAACCACAAAACAGCTATTATGCTTAAATTCATGGTCAGCATCATTATAGGCATTATGGTTACCATAGTCCTCGAAGTAGCCATAACAGTAATATTTCTCAAATCCGCATTTGCTTCTTTAAACCTTTCTTTTTCCCTTTCGGCCCTCACATAGGCTTTTACCACTCTTATGCCAGACAGGTTTTCCTGAATGACTGAATTAACCTTATCCAGCTTTTTTTGTACTTGGGAAAAGAGAGGAAATCCTCTTTTCAGCACTACATAAAGAGCTATTATAAGTACCGGCATTGCTATTAAAAGAATAGACGCCAGTTTCGCATTAAGAGACACTGCCATAACTATGCCTCCTATGCATAAAAGGGGAGTACGCACCATTACCCTCATCATCATCAATACCATCATTTGTATCTGCATAACATCATTAGTCAGTCTGGTTATGAGAGATGAAGTCTTGAATTTATCAAGATTTGCAAAGGAATATCCCTGTACCTTTTTAAATAAATCCAGCCTTAAATCCGCCCCGAAATTCTGACTTGCGATACTGGATGCAACAGTACATCCAATACCTCCTACCACTCCGACAATTGTCAGCAGCATCATTTTTATACTGGTATTCAATATAAAGGATAAATCATGATTTTTAACCCCAATGTCTATTATTTCAGCCATAAGAGCAGGCTGCATAAGATCAACGGCAACCTCCAAAAACATCAAAAGGGGTGCTAAAAGAGCAATAACCCAGTAAGGTTTTAAATATTTAAACAGCTTAAGCATTAAACCACCTCTATTAATTGTTTAGACAACTAACTATTTCGACAAAAAAATTATATCTCTTTATATTCGGATACTTTTAAAAGATTGTCTCTCATGTGAATAAAAAATCTTCTTAAAAGCAGCTTTTCTTCGATGGTGAAACCATCAAAACATTCGTCTTCCAATCTTTTTATGGCCTCTTCCACATTGTCTTTAATCTGTTTCCCCTTATCCGTCAGGTATACGCGGGAAATTCGCAGGTCTTCACTATCGCTTCTTCTCTCGATAAGCCCCGATTTTTCCATCCTTTGAAGCATCACCGTAACCGTAGCCGGCTGAAGATGCAATTCTTCGCTTATTTCCTTTTGTGTTCGCCCGTCCTTATCCCACAGCAATCCAAGTATAGGCGGCTGGCCTCTATGAATTTTTTGCATTCCCATTAATGTGTGGCTCCTTATGTGATGAAGCCTCATGACCTGAAAAAATATGGAACCTAATGTATCATCCTTAAAGGTATTCATACTTCACCTCCTCATAATTTAAATTTATATAAAGTTTCACACTCAAATTATTTAGATATCTAATTATTTAATTTATCATAGCATGCAATAACTGTCAATACATCTGCTGTATTATTCACTGTTGCTACTGGATACAAAAAAGCACATGGTGTACATGCGCTTTAAATAATTTAAAAATTTTTATTCCTTATTTGCAATTTTAATTATTTTAAGTATAAAGGCTTTTGAACCTTCCTCTGACATTCCTAAGTCCATAAGCTCTTCTAAAATTCTGGGATCTTTTGCATTTAATCGCTGAAGTTTTTCCTCATATCCTGGCGCTTCGGCTGCTGTTCTCATAAAATGTGCTTTCAGAGCTGCAGGGAGAAAATGCCCTGCATTTCCTAATCCGCTTGTAATATCTTTCCCCTTCTTTTCTTCAATGTCTGAATCCTCTGAGGCTCTCATTTTTGCATGATACTCTTCCCATAAGGCCAAAGTCTGCTCTCTGCCTGTTTGCAGGCTCCGATAATATGCACCATATGGATATGCAAAATTCCTGTAAAGAACAGGGCATTGACCGTAATATCCGGCGTTAAAATAAGGATACATTCATTACCTCCATTAAATTTAAAAATCATACTATATAATATGCTGCATGGTGCATATTGCCATAATAACAACATTCTTTTTATTCGAAGAGTACCTTCATTGTTGATAAGGAATAAATCATATCCTCTTTTTCATCAGCCAGCATCACTTGTATGGAAGTACCGAACAGAGCACCCAGCATCATTCGGGATAGTGTCACAGGAGAGCTGTATTTGAATTTTTCTTTAACGGAAAACTCGCTGATAATATATTTCTCTATTAAATTAGCTACTTTATTAAAAAAGTCATTTAAAAGTTCTTTTAAAGATGCCGACCATAGAGCCATGCTGGTTAAATCAAAAAGAAGCTTAAAAAGCTCGGGATTTTTTCTCAGCAATCTTTGAAAATATTCAATGAGGCTGGATATCCTTTCCTTTTCCGATTGTCCCTTTTTCAAAATTTCTTCAACTTCGCTCAAATACTGTTGGGCCATTCTTTTTATTATTTCCGTAAACAATCCTTCTTTATTTTTATAATAATAGTTCAATTGGCTTAATACCACGCCCGCTTCATCTGCAATATCTCTTAGCGAAACATTTGCATATCCTTTTACGGATATGCATTTAAAAGCAGCGCTGATTATTTTTTGAGCTTGATTCACCTTTTCTGGTTCATTGACCATAATACATTCCTCCAATATAATTCGGACAACTGTCCAATTGCATTATAACTAAAAATATATGCATGGTCAAACTTTTCCAATCATGTAAATTACTATATTTCTTTATAGACTATTAAAATTCCTTTCTTAGCTCATATACATATTTACAGCGGCTAAGGCTGATTGTTTCCATGAAAGCACAGTATTTATCCGCCATCAGCACGACGAAGGTCTCCTTGTACTTAGGCAGTCTTATGGTCAAAGGCCACATATGTTTCAGTATGATATCCTTTTCCCTATCGTTTAAATCGAAGTACTTGTTTGCATTTTGCAATGCAATATTAGGATGAATAAGTCCATGAAGCCCTCTATAAGGTTTTTCTTCGTGCCAGTCATAGAGGAAAAAATCATGAAGCAATCCGCCTCTGGCGGCTGAGCGGTAATCAAGCCCTATATTTTTACACACCAGATAACTGATATAGGATACATAAAAACTATGCTCAAGGCAGTTTGTCTCTCCATGCTGTATAAAATTTTTCATCATTCCCACCATCTCATGTTGAACGATGTCGCGAATACATTCTTTATGTTCACTTTTAAAGGAGAAATTTGCTTTTAAGTTTAACTTTGAGCTTATCCATTCTATCATTAAGTATGCTCCTTATATCAAGGTTTATAATGCCGGCATTTAAAATTAACAACCGGGGAAATGCAAGAAAAAGCCTCTTATACCGAATAATTTTTTTATAATAGCCATTGACGGAAATATTAGAGTAATTTAAAATAACGTTCCTTAAATCCAGAGCGTCCCCAACGGACTTAACTGTATCTGCCATAAAATACAAAAGCAGAAATATGGCAAGATGGCTTTTTACATTTGCCGGTATTAAAGAAACCGTCCTTAAAATTACAGGGTGCACAACCTGCATAAGCAAAAAGGATAACAAGCCCCACAGAAGCGAATATTTGAGGCAGATGTATCCATGAAAATTTAAGGCATCACTGCTGTAATCCCACCATTTGCAGTTAAAAATTCTTTCTAAAAGAAACCCTGTAATATATTCCAGTACAGTAACTAAAATCACGGCAAGCAATATATTAACCATAGGCCCGGCATAATGGTTTCCGAAAATACTAAAAACCCATTTTGAGGACTGGATAATTATAACAGCTCCAAACCCATAAATGGGACAAAAAAAACCTGTTAAAAAGCCCCTGTTTATAAACTTCCTCTCTTTAATGACTGCAAATATTGACTCCATTGCCCACCCCATAAAGGAGTAAATAGAAAAAAACAGAATCATATCTATAAACTTATGCATATTTTTTACCCCTTCCGACTATTTAATTTTACATTAATTCGGACGTTTGTATTAGTATCATTATATAATTATTGTCAATCAATAGCAAGCCGTATCGAGTCTAATTCCAGCCGGCTGTTTATACAAATTATTAAAAGCGCATGTTTTATTTTTAAAGCATGCGCTTTCTTATCCCCTCTTCACATTCCCGTTTCAGTCTCATAAGGCCAGCCTATTATTCCTCCCATATTGTATATATTTCTATACCCTAAGTTATGAAGCATAAATGCCGCTGCGGCGCTTTTCCTTCCCAGTTCACAGTAAACAACTATGATTGCATTTTTATTAGGCATTTTTTCTTCGGCAAACGTCTCCAGCATTTCTAAGGGCAGCAATATACTGCCCGGTATATGTCCTTCAACATATTCAGGAGGAGTCCTCACATCTACAAGTGTTATATCTTTATCAAAAGAAAGCCTTCTTTTGACCTCCGAAGGAGAAATGGTTTTTATCATTCTGCTCCTTCTATGACTCATAAATTCCCACCCCGATAACTTTTTCAATGAAAAATACAGGCTATCAAGATATAATATGAAGCCTGTATGTCTTTTGTTCCTTAAGTTTGTTTGCCTACTATTTGAACTTTTTAAATTCTTCATCGGAAAAAGAATAATAGTCCTTCCTTATATTGTCCAAAAAGGCTTCGTATTCTTTTTGCTTATCCTTATCCAGGCTGTCGGAATATACATTTACCTCTATATCATGGGCAATAAAATCGTCGCTTAGGCCAATGAAGCCTGCATCCTGAGTCCACGTAACCTGGCTGTTTTCACCTCTGGATATTATTCCTGAAACAACGTGATTCTCATCTATTATAACCGTCATGTACCGCTCTTTTTTCTCATCCAAATATCTTTCAAGTCTCCTATGGGTTGCAAGGTCTTTATACCTTTTGGTTTTTCCGAAATATATTCCCCTTAACATAATCCCTCTTTTAATTGCAGCATCGATAGCACCGGATAAATCGTTTATCTCTTCTTCCCATATAGATAAGGCTATTCTCTTTTCCGCATTCTTAATTAAAAGGTTTATAAAATCTATTATTTTATTTCTGCCCTTTATAATAACCATCTTTCCCGTTAACTGCCCCTCAGTGTAAACTCTTTTTGTGTATTCGTCCAAATTATCCAGTATATCTTCGTAATTGCTTCTTAATTTATTTATCAACAGTTTGGGATCCAAGGGATAATAAAGAGTTGTTTCCCCTTCTATCTGTTCAAATACAATCTGCTTGTTTTTAAGATTATCCAGTATTTCGTATATCCTGGATCTCGGAATGCCCGAGTTTTTACTTAGTATATATCCATTAACAGGGTGTTGTTCAAGAAGCTTTAAATAGGCTCTGGCTTCATATTCACTTAAACCCAGTTTTTTCATATCTTCAACAATTAATATTTCTTCATCCATATTTTTACCTCCCTGCATTCAATTTCATATCAAAAGTACTATATAAGTTATAATCATGGAACCTAATACAGGTATTATTATTCCCCCTTTATACCAGGAAAAAAGAGCTGCAAACACCATTCCAACTATTGCCGCATAGGACTTAGATGGTGTCGCTGTAAAAACACCTGGTATTATAAGGGCTCCTAAAGCTGCATAAGGAATATAAAGAAGAAATCTCCTTATATTTTCAGGAAGCTTTTTTGATGAAATGATTATAAAAGGAAGAAGCCTTGGAATAAAGGTCACGGCTGTCATGCCCAAAATAAGAAGAGTTGTTTTATTGTTCATATGCATTTATAACCTCCTTTTTTTCCTCCTTGAAAATGAAAAGCCCGGCTAAAGATACCAAACAAATAGATGCCATTATGCTCCATCCGTTGGGAAATATCTTAAAAAGGCTGAAAATGAAATTAATAGCCGCAGACATGCAGGCAAGAATCATAGCCTCTTTATTCTTTTTAGCCTGAGGCACCAGTATGGCTGCAAACATGGCATATAATCCTACTCCCATGCTTGCCCTTATATCAGGCGGGATGGCTTCTCCCAACATATATCCTAGAACCGAACCGCCTACCCAGGAGGCGTATGAAAGATATTGCAATGTCAGGATAAATTCTTTTGAAATTTCCCCTTCTTTAAATGACAAAACCGAAAAAGATTCGTCCGTCAATGTAAAGGCAATAAAAGGTATCCATCTTTTCATCCTGTCATTCAGCCTGGCTGCAATGGACGCCCCCATTAAAAAGTGGCGGAAATTAAGCAAAAGAGTTGTTAAAATTATTTCTCCCATTCCAGCTCCTATGGCTAAAAGATTTAGTGCCATAAACTGGCTTGCACCTGCAAAAACCATGGCGGAAAACATAAAGCATTCAAGTATTGTAACTCCTGTAGCCTTCGCTAATATTCCAAATGTCATGGCGATGGGTATGAATCCAATAACAAGAGGTATTGCAGATGAAGTGCCTTCTTTAAGACCTTGATGAATTTTAAAATGTTTATTCAAAATATTACCCTCCAAAAAACTAGTAACTACTGTAATAGCAACTATAGTTGCTATTATAGTAGTTACTAGTTTTAATGTCAATATGTATAAATCAGTTGGCCACCTGATATTCATCAGAGCAGCTTAAAAAAATTTTAAAGATGGTACCCTTGCCTTCCTCGCTTGTTACTTCAATCCTGCCACCATGCTCGTTTATTATCTGATAACAGATGCTTAAGCCTAAGCCCGTTCCCGAATCTTTAGTAGTATAAAAAGGAGTGCCTATTTTTCTTAGTTGTTCTTTTGACATTCCCTTTCCAGTATCTGAAATTGTCAATATCATTTCGTTGGATGTATCTATATACCTTGTATTTACTTCTATAATTCCATCGGCTCCATCAACCATGGCATCAACGGAATTGGTAACCATATTGAGTATAACCTGCCTTAATTTATCCTCATCGCCTTTTATTTTCATTTCAACGGGAGAAATATTAAGATACATGCTAATGCGCCTGGAGGCCAGATAATCCTTCATAAAAATGCCTATGCTTTCCACCAGGGCATTTAATGATAATTCCGTAAAAGCTGACGGATGCGGCTTGGCAAGGTCTAAAAGGCTCTTGACAAACCTGTCTATATCGTTGGATGCATTTTCTATATTAAGTGCATACTCTTTTGAAGTCTCATCCTTCATCTTCGTTTTTAAAAGCTGGCTGTATCCTTTTATAATTGAGAGGGGGTTCTTTATCTCATGAATAATTCCCGATGCCATGCCTCCAATCAAGGCCAGCTTCTCCTGGTTTTGAATTTTCTCCTGCTCTTTTTTAAGGTGGGTTATATCGGAGAATGTGCTCATACTTCCTATGTAATCCCCGTTTACATTAAATACCGGAGATGAATAATGTATCATTTCCTTTCTGTCACCATTTGATGCTATCAAGGATATCTCTCTGGACTTTCCGCTTATATCAGACCTGTTTATTTCGTAATACTCTCTTTCTATATTCAATTGGGATCTTTTTCTGAATTCATGAAGGTCCATATCCAACACATCCTTTGAATTCAATCCAATGATCTCTTCGAATGCGCGATTAAGCATTATTATTTTATTAGTCCTGTCAGTTATCATCACAGCATTTGACATGGAATTCAGTATAGTCTGGGTTTGAAGCTGCAAATCTGAGAGCTCCTGGTCCCTGCCGGCATCATCGAATAAAAATAAAATCTGCCCATCGGATAATTTAGATAAATCATACTTTATTCTCACTATAGACCTGTTTTTTCTCTTTAACTTGACTATTACTTTTTTCATTAATGTGAACTTAGTTTCCTTATAATGTTCAAAAAAACTTTCAATATCCTCTTTACTGCTGAAAAATCTCTGTATCAACTCTCCTATACATCTTCCTTCTATCTCATCCATATTACAGTCTAACAATTTTAACGCCCTGTCATTACAAAGCACAAGGGACTTTTCTTTATTATACAGCATGAGCCCAACAGGCATCTGATTTAAAATATCTGAAATAAAAAGATTTTTTTGTTCCAATTGCTTGTAGGGGTTGATTATCACATTTTCTAAAATACCTAAAAAAAGGCACAAATAATGGGTTGTTTTAAAAAAATGTCCTAATAAGAGAAGATAGGATTGGGTATCGCTGCTGAAATAAAAGCATATTTCTGCGGGAATTGCAAAGAGAAGCGCCAGGAGAACATATTTATAGACGATTATATTGCCTCTCTTTTTATATAATTTTTTCACCAGGATACCAACTATGCTGGATGCAAATATATATATGATAACACATTCTACCAACACCCTCGGCTTTGTGATACCATTGCTGTCCATAAATACAGGAACTATATCGGGAAAATATAATATACTAAATGCTATGACCCCCGAAGCAATAAGTGATAAAAATAGTGTCACCCATTTATTTAGCTTAAATTTAAAGAAATTAAAGGTCATTATAAATATGATCAATGCCTCAATAAGCCTTCCCATAATCCAGTATTTAGCGGATAAATCTACGCTTCTGCCGGCAAATAATCCGTTGCCCCTATAAAAGTACATATGGAAAGCATCAAATACGGCTGCATATATAAAACCGAAGGCTGCCATTTTATTTATGCTTTTATTCAAATCATATGTACACCACACAAATAAAAAAGTAGACAATGTTATAAATACACATACGAACTCTATGACGGTGTGAACCATTACATTATAATTTACCCAAAAGCTGAAGAGAAGAGATGAACATAGTATGGATGAAAGCAATAAAGAAAAATAAATAAAAAAGACTTGTTTGGGCTCCCATTTTATATCCTGAAGTCTTGATATATTCATACATCGCACCCCGTTGTTACAGTATCCTTCTTAATATAATATCATGCTATGTTAAAAAAATTTGTCGAATTTTTTTCATATTAATTGTGTCGTATAATTTTTTTATTGATTCTTAATGTGTAACCATTCTTTGATATTCACATAGTATAAAAGTAGAAAAGGCCAATTAAACAAATTTTTAATATTTTACATAATTTACGACAGTAACCAAACTGCATATTGGTACTTATTTTAAATAAGTTACATCAAAATCATTCCAATGCCTGGAAAGGGGGAAATAAAATGTCAAAACATCGTCATGAGAAAAAATGCTGCGTCCCAATGTATATGCCTTACAAGGTGGGCTGCAGTCCGGCAGGATACGGAGAGTGTAATACCGGTGATTTTGGAATAAAATGGTTCTATGCTCTTCTTATTCTCATAGTCATAGTGCTGCAGTTTGGTCGTAAGGAAAAGGGCGTTGCAAAGAAAGGCTGCGATAGTGAAACTTCATCAGTTTTAGTAGGAGATGACCAGCACATCGACAACAGCGTACTGTTCATCATCGTTGTATTCCTGCTCATACTGTGTGCAGGATGCTTTGGCACAGCTAAAGGTTGTGATGGAGGCTACGGCTTCTAGTCGAATTCTTCAGGAAGGGCATATGTGCCTCCATGCCCTTCCTGTACATAGATATCCGGTGTAACAATTACATTGAAGTAACATAATATAAAAATAGAAATGAACGGCTGTTGGATTTAACGGCTGTTACCCATCCGATCGTACTTATTTAAAATAAAAATTCCAATGCCTTGAGAGGAGGAAATAATATGTCAAAACATCGTCATCATGAAGAATGCTGCTATCCCGTGTGCGGACCAATGGGCGGAGGGTACAGCATGGGAGGCTATGGTGGTACAGGAATAAGATGGTTTTATGCTCTTCTTATTCTCATAGTCATAGTGCTTCAGTTCGGCAGGCGTAAAAAAGTTGAATCCGGACTTGAGAAAGACGGCTGTGAGGGCTTCGCAGTAGCAGATAAGGGCGACGACCAGATTATCGACTCCAGTATTCTCTTCATCATCGTAGTATTTCTTCTTGTACTTTGCGCAGGATGCTGGTTCGGCGGTTCAAACAACTACGGGTATGGAGGCTACGGCTTCTAGTCAGTTTCTCCAGGAAGGGCATATGTGCCTCCATACCCTTCCTGTACATAGTGTTCTCTTACCTTCTTTCTACTGGTACTGAATCACCAATCCTTTATGATTCAGTACCCCAAATTACATATAAAATAAATTACTTAGGCGCATTATGAATATAACTTCCAATGCCTAAAAAGGGGGAAAATGAAATTGTCAAAACATCGTCATAAAGAAGAATGCTGCTACCCGATGGTTGCACCGACATGCGGTATGGGAGGCTATTCCGGGCATGGAAGCGGAGCTTCCGGAATAAGATGGATCTATGCCCTGTTAATCCTTATAATTATAGTATTACAGTTCGGCAGACGCAATAAGGGCGGATTACTTTCACAAGGCGACGGCTGCGGCTGCAGCGGTGAAGCAGTAGCTGCAAAAGGCGACGACCAGCTCATAGACAACAGTGTCCTCTTCATCATCATAGTATTCCTGCTTGTTCTTTGCGCAGGGTGCTGGGGCGGTTCAAACAAATATGGCTATGGTGGAGGCTACGGCTTCTAAAAATTTCAGGGAAGGGTATATGTGCCTCCATACCCTTCTCTTACATAAAATTTTAAGGAAAAAATCAGGAGCGGTTCAAATTGAACTGCTCCTGATTTTTTCCAGTTAATATGCTTTTCCCCAATAAACCATTTTTTCCGCCTTTTTGCCGCAGCACACACAGGTATCGGATACCTTTTCCTGTTCAAAGGGCATGCACCTTGATGTCGTGCCCGCAACCTCCTTAATTTTATCCTCACATTCCCTGTCACCGCACCACATAGCCTTTATAAATCCCGGCTTGTTTTCGGCCAATTCCTTGAGCTCTTCTATGTCAGCAGCTTTATATGTCTTCTCTTCTCTTACACTTTTAGCTTTATCATATAAAGACTTTTGAATATCTTCTAAAAGTTCAGGAAGCTTGGTTTCTATTTCGTCTAGTGAAACAAAAGTCTTTTCCCTCGTATCTCTTCTTACCAGTACTACCTGGTTTTTTTCAATATCCTTAGGTCCTATTTCCAGCCTTACTGGAACACCTTTCATTTCGTATTCATTGAACTTCCAGCCCGGCATTTTGTCGCTTGTATCCATTTTTACCCTTGCAATTTTAGAAATCCTGTCTTTAATTTCATTTGCCTTGCCAACAACACCTTCAACATGCTGGGATATGGGTATTATGACAACCTGGATGGGTGCAACTTTAGGAGGGAGCACCAATCCGCTGTCATCTCCATGTACCATTATAATGGCACCCATTATACGGGTGGACATTCCCCAGGAGGTTTCGTATACATATTTTAATTTCCCGTCCTTATCGGTAAACTGTATATCAAAAGCTTTTGCAAAATTATCCCCGAAGTTATGGGATGTTCCGGCCTGAAGTGCTTTTCCGTCATGCATCAATGCTTCTATAGTATATGTGGCACTTGCACCTGCAAATTTCTCTTTATCCGTCTTTTGCCCCTTTACAACAGGAATGGCTAAAAACTCTTCGGCTAAGGTTGCATATACATTTAGCATCCTTACTGTTTCTTCTTCTGCCTCTTTTTCAGTTGCATGAATTGTGTGGCCTTCCTGCCATAAAAATTCCGCAGTCCTTAAAAAGGGGCGTGTCGTCTTTTCCCATCTTACAACGGAACACCATTGATTATATAATTTGGGAAGATCGTTATAGGATTGTACTGTCTTTGACCAATGGTCGCAAAACAGCGTTTCGGACGTAGGGCGCACGCACAGCCTTTCAGTGAGCTCTTCACTTCCTCCATGAGTAACCCATGCCACCTCAGGGGCAAAACCTTCTACATGTTCCTTTTCCTTATTTAACAGGCTTTCAGGTATGAACATGGGCATATAGACATTTTCATGTCCTGTTTCCTTAAACATCCTATCCAGTTCTCTTTGTATGTTTTCCCATATTGCATAACCGTATGGGCGTATTACCATACATCCTCTTACGCCTGAATAGTCAGCAAGCTCTGCCTTTTTAACTATATCGGTATACCATTGTGCAAAATCCTCATCCATCGATGTGATAGCTTCTACGAATTTCTTCTCCTTTGCCATATGAATCCTCCTCGATTACGAAAGTTAGTGCCTTCGTTATATTTTTTCCAATTTAAACACAAAAAAGCCTCCAATCCCTGCAAGGGACCGAGGCATACGGTGGTACCACCCTAATTAATATATCAAGCGATATATTATCTCATTTTAATAACGGTAATTTCCGCTGCAGCCTAATGAATATCTCAATTGATATGGTTCGGTGCAGGACTCAAAGGCGGGTTCAAAAGATGCTTTTATAGAATCTCTCAGCAAATGATTCCTTTTCTGTATAATTGCTTCTCTTTCTACTATACCTTTTCACAGTCTTAATATAAAGCTGTAATCTTTATCTTAAATTATTATATAAATGTTGTCAATATGGAGATTTCTCAGAATAAAACAAAAACGTTAAAAAATTCACTGAATAATCATAGAGTTGAGATTTCTAAATTGCTATACTA
Organism: Oxobacter pfennigii; assembly: GCF_001317355.1. NCBI lineage: Bacteria > Bacillati > Bacillota > Clostridia > Eubacteriales > Clostridiaceae > Oxobacter > Oxobacter pfennigii. The sequence goes on along the minus strand of NZ_LKET01000021.1, from coordinate 85,465 downwards.
TTATTGTGAAGGATGAATATACCACCTAGGATTTTTAATTTTAGATATAGCAGTTTTTTTGTAATATTTGCAGTTTATTCTTAGTAATTTATGAGCTTTACTACTCTCAATCCTTTACAATTATTTTGCAAATTTCTTTAATACTTCCCTACATATAAAAAATGTGAGTCTTGTCCCTCACATTTTTTATTTTTGCATTTTATTGCTTTGCCCATAAATATACAATAAAATTTAATTATAATTTCTAATCTTGCTAAATTTTCGGAACACTTATATTTTTTTCCCGTCTTTAATAAAAGAAAATGAAAAAGGAGGCTATTTATGAAAAAGAAAACTTCTATTTTACTGGTTTTAACATTATTAATTTCGCTTGTTATACCGGTTACATCCTTTGCCGAGGATAACACCGGTCTCAACAATGCCATCAGCACTGCCAAAAACTTAATTGGCATAATAGAAACCTATGATGATTTTTCATACAATATGTATACCACTGACGGAAAAACCGTTTACGGCCTTAACTGGAGGGACAGTAAAAATTTAAAAGGCAGTGTGGATGTTACCATTGATTCAAACAACAGGATATTAAACTATTATTCCTACAAGCCTTATGAAAAAAACAAAGACTCTAAAATGCCCACTGTAAGTAAAACTGAGGCCAAAGCAAAAGCTGATGAATTTATTAAAAAAATCAATCCTGAAATGTGGACTAAGCTTGAGTTCAAAGAGGATGCAGCGCCAGTAAATATAAACGATACCGGCTATTACTTCAGCTATATACGTATTGAAAACGGTATACCTTTTATGCAAAATAACGTAAATGTTACAGTTAACAATAGCACAGGAAAGGTTGAAAGCTTTTACAGCAACTGGACTGATGATTTGGTATTCCCCCAGTCATCCAATTTAATAAAATTGGATGAAGCTGAAAAGATATATGCAGAAAAACTGGGGCTTAAGCTGGGAATTAAAATGAACTACACCGATAAAAACAGGACTCCCTACCTTGTATACACAAATGTATATAACAACCGTTCAATTGACGCCATAACCGGAGAGATAGTATCGGCTTCAGATATTTATTATGCACTGGCAAAAGAAGCTTCCGCCCGCGGAGCATCCTATGATATGGCAGCTGGGAACACAGCAAGTATACCTTTAACTCCCGAAGAATTAAGTGCAGTTCAAGATGCATCAAACTTCATTGCCCAGACTAAAGCCGAGGATATTGCCAGAAAACTCCTGGCCTTAAACAATACCTTCAAGCTGGAATCAGTTAATTTATACAGTACCGGCCAGAATGATGAATTCTCCTGGAGCCTGTATTTCACCAAGGAGACAAAGTCAAATGATAAAGCCACATATGAAAGCGCCAGCATTTCAATAGATGCAAAAACAGGGGAAGTTTTAAACTTTTACAGATATTCCTCTAATGATAATGAAGGCAAGGTTAAATATGATAAGGACCAATCCCTTAAAAAGGCCCAGGATTTTATCAAATCCATGCAGCCTTCAAGGGTTAGCGAAATAGAATATACAACCTGGCAGGAGGGAACTCCGATACCTTATGCACAAGAAGAAGCCCCCAGAAACTATTATTTCACATTTACAAGGAAAGCTGACGGTGCATACTTTATAGATAACGGCTTTAACGTCACAGTGAATGCCGTATCAGGAGAAATAACCAACTACAGCTACAACTGGTATAAAGGCGAGCTTCCGGATGCATCAGCCATAATAAATTCCGAGCAGGCCCATAAAATATTGTTTGAAAACGTAGGATTGACTCTTCAATATGTTGCCGACTATTCAAACCCGGCACAATCAAAAGTCATTGCGCCGCCTGCAAAGGATACTAAACCGACAATAAGACTGGTTTATGCGGTAAATACCGATAAGCCGTCAAACATCCATGCAGTAACAGGCAAGCTCCTTGATTATGCAGGAACAGAGTACAAGGAAAAAACAGTTTCACAGTATACGGATATAGCCGGTCACAGTGCTGAAGACCGAATCAGAATACTTGCAGAGTATGGAATATCTTTAGACGGAACTGAATTTAAACCGAATGAAAATATAATCCAGAAAGATTTCTTATATCTCCTGCAAAAATCCATCGACCCATATGTAAGCTTTAAACCTACAGGAGAGAAACAAGCTGATGAGGATTTCTACAACTATTTAATTAGGTCTGGGATAATCCTTGAAAATGAGAAAGACCCACTGGCCACTGTGAAAAAGGAAGATGCAGTTAAATTTTTAATCCGGGGCTTAAAATATGACAGTGTGGCAAAAATACAGGGGATATTTAATCTTCCATTCACCGACAAGGATTCAATAAATCCCGAGCTTCAAGGCCATATGGCAATCGCTTACGGCTTAGGTATTATTAAAGATGATAACGGCAGCATCAATCCTTCCAGTCTCATAACAAGAGCCGATGCTGCAGTAGCATTATATAATTTCCTCAACGCAAACTAAACTTTAAATAAAAGGAGGCTTCGAACACAACAACGAAGCTTCCTTTTTTGTTGTATTTAACCTCTCTTAATAGCAGTGGCATATACATATATAATATAAAGAAGTATAATCATATATATTAGAAAAGCGAATGTGGTGATTTTATGATTTCATATGAAGATAAATCAATACAGGAATTAAAAGAGTGGCATAGGGAAATATTAAGAAGGCCTTCTATTACAAGCCGTATATCAAAGAATTTTCAAAATACAGTCAACACTATAATTCCTGATAAGTTTCACCAGGTGATTACCGAAGCTATAAAAAATATGGTCAAAGCCGTTCTAACAGGGTCGGAATTTATTACCGGATATCCGCTGGTGGCTGCGCCTTTAGAAGAAAGGGAACGTAAGGTTAGGGAAAGGATTAATTTTTATAAAGGCACTGCGGCAGTTGAAGGTGCTAGTACCGGTGCAGGAGGTTTTCTTTTAAGTCTTGCCGATTTTCCGCTGCTATTAAGCATTGAAATGAAGTTTCTCTTTGATACGGCAAGCCTTTATGGCTTTGATGTAAGGAATTATAAAGAAAGATTATATATACTCTATATATTTCAACTGGCATTTTCCAGCCCTGTTAAAATTGCCGAAAACTACAAGCAGCTTAAGGATTGGAAAAAGATTTACGATGAACTTCCCATGGATATCAACTCTTTTGATTGGAGAACCTTTCAGCAGGAATATAGGGATTACATAGACTTAGCGAAAATGCTTCAGATGCTTCCGGGGATAGGTGCAGTGGCAGGAGCTTACGCCAACTACAAGCTCCTCGATAAACTTGGTAAAACCGCAATGAATGCATACAGGCTGCGTATACTAGATATTAACATATGATTTCTTCTTTGATTGCTTGATATCATGCAATGAACATTGCATCATACCAGCAATCAAGACTGTAAAAGAGGTGCAAAAGTTATTTATGGAAGATAAGATAGGCTGTCTTATAGTACATGGCTTTGGCGGCAGTGTATGGGAAATACAACCTTTATCCGATTACCTAAGCAGCAAGGGTATTGTGACAGTTTGCCCAAAGCTTAAAGGCCATACAGGAGTAAGGCGAGACCTTGCTCATGTTAATTATGAAGATTGGATACAATCCGCACAAGAAGGTTTGGATGAGCTTAAAAGCAAATGCAGCTTTATTGTCTTAGTGGGTTTTTCAATGGGGGGATTGATTTGCGTCAATTTGGCCTTAAAAAACCATGTGGATAGTATTGTCACATTGAATACTCCCATATATTACTGGGACTTTAAAAGAATAGCACTAAACCTGAAACAGGATTTTAAAAGAAGAGACTATAAATATCTTAAGTTCTATGTCAGAACGAGTGTTGAAAAGCCCCTTTATTCCCTTATTAATTTCAGAAAACTTCTTTATATAACAAAGCCGCTTTTTAAGGAAATAAACAACCCCATGCTTATTATCCAGGCATTAGAGGATGATACGGTACAGCGAAGAAGCGCTGATTATATATACAAAACCATATCATCCGTCCATAAGGAATTAAAATATTTTACCGGGTCTGACCACATAATATGCCGCAGCTCCGTTTGCAGCAAGGTTTTTAATACGGCGTATGAATTTTTAAATAAAATATATGAAATGAAAAACAGATCAGTCCTATAGCAATTCAGAGGCATCCTTCATATAATAGTGTAATCTCATATTTGGAGGATGTCCCGTGTTTGATTTTTTAAGCTATAATTCCATGGATTCTTATATACCTCAACAAAAACAAGTCCCTTCTTGCCATGTGCGTATTCTTCAGATATCTCCCCGAACAAAAAAGGCGGATATATATTCAAATGGACAGCTTATTGCAAAAGGCTTAGGGTTTAAAAAATTTACCCCTTATTTCACACTACCTGCCGGCAAGCATAATATCAAGGCGCTTATGAATATAAATAAACCCGCCCTTGCAGATGACACTTTTATAATAAAAGAAGGATTGATATATACCCTTGCTTTGATTGGAGGCAGGGAGGATATACAGTTTATTTTATTTGAGGATATATTGGTTAAAGAACACGAAAATACATCAAATATAAGGCTGGCTAATTTATCTTCGGATTCTTCAGTCTTGAACCTTTCCATTAACAAAGGCGACACCTTGATAGAAGATGTACAGTATAAAACCTCATCTGATTATACTGCAATCTCTCCGGGAAAATATGTATTGAGATTGGAGATCCCGGAAAGATACCATGTTACAATCCCAGATATGGAATTTAAAGATGGTTGGAATTATACTATTTACGCCTTAGGTACTATAAATTCAAAACTAAACCTTCAGGCTTTTTCCATCCTCGACGGAAACACCTATTTACATTCATAAAAGCGCAGAATCATCTGCGCTTTTGTATTACGGATTATTTCCCTATCACATAGTTTATAACAGCTTCTATAGGATCAGCCGGACTGGGTATTTCAACTCCAAGGCTCAAAAGCATACTTAATATAAATGCTGTACCAAAAGTAATACCGTAAAGTATCAGCTCTTTTTTTTGCTTATTTTTAATCATAGGAAACATCTCATAAAAACCTATTATTGCATAAACTACTATAACCAAAATAAACATTTAATCACCCACTTTTATCGGCTTTGATGCCAAAGCGCTGCCTTTAATTTCAACTTTGACACTGACATTGGTATCCATATCGGCAAAAATATTTCCCCAATCATCTTTAATTGCTTTCCACTCATTTGGCATCTTCCTTTGAACAGTGCTTCCAAATCCGAATACATCGCTTTTATACTGGCTCTGTACCTTTTTTATTACACTTTCAAGCTGACTTTTTACAGTCTTTTCTGCAACCTCAATTACTTTTTTTCTTCCATCCTTACTGATTATATCAGTATCTCCCTGCACTTCAGCAATACCGGCATCAATTACTACTTTTATATTCATTGTGAGGTTTCCTTCCTTAATCACCGGAGTAACCTTGGTAGTAACTTTAGATAATTCCAGGGTTGCATTGGTATTTTCCATAATATTTGGAATTATAATGAGACCGCTATTTATTTTACCTTTAATAAACAACATACTTCTGCTCTCAGTATCATCGAGCCATCCTATCATTTTATCTTTTTTAAATACTGCTGTTCCTGTAACCTGAGGGGTGATACTGTCTTTATCCTTTGCCATAATTGCAGTAGGTATTGTGGCTGAAATACCTTCGGCAGACAAATCTTTTATAAATTGCCACAATTCAACTACTGCATAACTCGGGATGCTTTTTTGTGACTTCATTGTATCAACTATATGGAAGGATATGGTATCATGAACCTTGTCCTTTCCTTTTAAAAGCTCTCCTGCTGTTTCTTCCTGGGATATGAGAAGATAGGTGTCCGCCCTGGCCTCGGCATCCCTGTTAATAAAATCTATGACATCAATAACGCCTTCTCTTGCAATATCCTGGCTTATAATAAATACTCTGGAATGCCCCCAATATATCCTTCTGCCTATCCTCATTATCATGTTCCTTATAGCATCGAATATGGTTATACCCTCCATATTCATGATATCAGGTGTAATGCTCCCATCCTTGCCTCCTTTGGCATTAATAATCTCAACGGTTACCATATAATTATTATTGTCTTTATTTTTATCTACTGCAGCCCCTGCCGCTATGTCAATATCATTTAATTCTCTGTAATTCCAACAGCCCGAAAGAAAAAATATATTTAACAATATCAAAACATAAAATAATGCCCGCTTTAGCATTTTCCTTCCATCCTAACTGTTTTTATTTGGTTTAGCGTCCGGCATCCTGATAGGATTGCTGCTGCCTATTATTTTAGGACGGTAATACATATACCACCAGGGGGCTCTTATGATGGTGTCCTTAATATCCTGCATATTAAGAGAACCTAAATTTATCATATATGGCACACCGAAGGATCTCATAGACATAAGATTTATAAAAAGCCCTATTACCCCGAATATGTATCCGTACAATCCCAGCAATCCTGCAAGCAGTATAAATATGAACCTGATTATTATGACTGCGGTGTTCATCGAGAAGACTAAAAAAGAAGTTATACCCGTCATAGCTACTATGATTGTAATTGGTGCACTGACAAATCTGGCGTCCACTGCTGCCTGACCTATAACCAGGGCGCCTACAATGCTCACGGCACTTCCTACAGGTTCGGGAAGCCTGGTCCCCGATTCCCTTAGTATCTCGAACATAAATATCAATACCAGTGCTTCAACTATTGTAGGAAAGGGTATGCCCTGCCTTGCTGATGTTATGCTTAATAAAAGCGGCGTGGGTATCATCTCCGGGTGATATGTAACCAGGGCTAAATATATTGGAGAAATACTGGTTGTTAAAAAAAATGCCATATACCTCATAATCCTGTTGAATGAGGCCAGATAGTAGTTATCATAATAGTCCTGATAAGATTGAAAGTATTCCATAAAAATATACGGCACCGTAATGGTTACAGGAGTGCCGTCCACAAGAATTGCAATCCTTCCCTCCAGCATTTTGCCTACTATTACATCAGCTCTTTCCGAATAACCTGTTGTTTTAAAAATAGAAAGAGGGGAATCGGCTATCAATTCCTCAATGTAATTTGATGCAAGTATACCGTCTATATCAATTTTTTTAAGTCTTTTTAAAAGTTCTTCGAGTATTTGTTTATTTGCTATACCATCTATGTAACAAACACTTATCTGTGTCTTTGTACTTTTTCCCAATTCCATAAAATTAAATTTAAGCTTAGGATTTCTTACCCTTCGCCTTATAAGGGATGTATTTATTATTATAGACTCGACAAAGCCGTCTCTGGGCCCTTTTACTGTACGCTCGGCTGTAGGCTCCACTATGCTTCTGGTCTTCCAGCCTTTTGTGTTCATAATAATTCCCACATCCTGCCCGTCAACTAAAAGCACTGTATCGCCATAGAGCAAATTACCGACAATTTCATCTATATCGGTCTCCTTTCTGATATCGTCGGATGCTATTACTTTTTCTATTAAGAAATCCACTGCATTAAGGGCCTCAGTATCGGATAAAATTTTACAGTTCATAACAGGCGTTAATATATTTTCATTTATTATCTCGCTATTTACCATGCCATCGGTAAAAATCATCATGCATTTTAACGCATCCATAGTTTCAAAACATCTGTATCTGATGGTTTCGTCGCCTTCAAATATCTCCTTAAATAATTTTTCATTTTCCTTCAGAGATTTGCTTAAACTAACAGCACCTTCATTTCCCGAAGGCTTTATTTTGTCATCTTTGCCCTTACCTCTCTTAATTATCTTCACCATCATATTCCCCTAAAATATATTTTTAAATAGTATCTGCACTTTACGGCGAATTATTAAATTTACTTGATGAGTTATGCAATTATCTTAATGAGTATATTCCATGGATATATCGGATAAGCACTGCTTACACGGGGTATATTACTATAAAGATTGGCATTTTTTAAGCTGACATTTTATTTCAGTAATATTCTATAACTTTACTTAAATCGGAGGAAAAAATCAGTGCAAAAAGAAACCATATCAGACAGGCAGGGAATAACTCTGATGATAATGTTTTTGATAGGAACAGCCATAGTAATTGTTCCCGGACTTGATGCTAAAAAAGATGTCTGGCTGGCTGTGGCCTTTACGGCAATAATTGCATCTCTTGTATCCCTTATATATGCAAGGCTTTTATCCACATTCCCCGGAAAAGACATTTTCGATATTATGAATATAGTATTAGGTATAATTCCCGGCAAGGTAATTTCAGTATTGTATATATGGTTTGCTTTTCATCTTGGGGCTCTTGTTTTGAGAAATATGGGAGAATTCATCAGAAATGTGGGACTTAGATACACTCCCATGGTCATTCCGATTTTATGCATATCCCTGCTTTGCATGTGGGGAGTTAAAGAAGGCCTGGAATTATTAGGAAGAATGACCGAATTCTTCACTCCAATGATATTGCTGTTTCTGGTATTGACGCTATTGTCACTGACACCGCTAATGGATATAAACAATATATTGCCTATATTTTATGATGGTTTGCCCCCGCTTATTAAGGGTTCTTTCAGCCTTTTTTCTTTTCCTTATGCCGAAACAGTAGTTTTTACAATGATATTATGTCATTTAAAAACCAAGAAGTCTCCATATAAAATTTATACTTATGGTATACTCATATACGGTATTCTTGGAGTATTTATCGTATTGTCGGTCATTTTAGTTCTGGGCGTTGACATCACCTCAAATGCATATTTCCCGACTTATTTGGCAGCCCGCAAAATCAGCCTGGCTAACTTCTTTCAAAGCTTTGAAATCATCGTGTCCCTGTCATTTTTAATTGCAGGCTTTATTAAGTTAAGCATATGTACCTTGGCGGCATGCAATGGACTTTCCAAAATATTTGGTTTTAAGGATTATCGATTTATAGTATTGCCTGTAACCTTGTTAATGGTTAATCTATCACTCTTCGTATATGATAATATAAAGCAGATGTACCACTGGGCTCTCGCAGTATGGCCTAACTACGCATTCCTTTTCCAGGTTATACTGCCGGTTATTTTACTTACGGCGTCAGAAATAAAGCTGCGCTCAAAAAAATTAGCCTAAGCCGTATTTTTTGTCTACTCTTATCATTCTTTTAATTTCACAGGCAAAAAATAGTATTGCAGGAAGAAAAAGCTGAAACACTATTGCCAAATATGGCCAGGTTTCATTGTTCCATCCGTCGTATTCAAGTATGCTTTTGTGAAAGAATATAGACGTGGATATAAGCAGAAGGGCCGCGGGAGTCGTTAAAAATCTGTAGCTTTTATAGCCGAATACTTTGGAAAGGCCTTTGCTTATAGCGATTAAGTACACGCTTACCTTTACAAAGCCTCCCAGCATCATCACCAGCGCAGCGATTATTTCCATTCTTTGCAGAAAATTTCCTACATCAATTTTTGAGACTACAGAATAAGAAGGATAGTACAGCTCCGATGCCACATCCACTCCCAGTACCAGAAGGTCCGTCAATGATACTATAAGCACCATAATACCTCCGAGTAATAATGAAACAATATAAACTTTGAATGAAAATTTTTTTGATTGAAAGCTTGAAAAAATTGCACTGAATATCACTATCTCTCCGAAAGGAAATGAAAAGGTGTAAAAAGCGCCCCTTAAGACGGGTTTTATTCCATCATACAGCATAGGCTGTATATTTTTCAGCTCCATCTTTGGTATCAAAAGTATTACGGCAATAAAAATAGCAGTAATGTATAATGGTATAAAAAATTCTGTCCACCTTCCCAAGACTTCTGTACCTTCTTTTGCAACCCATAAGCACAAAAGCATTATAAAAAATATTGTAGCTAGTCTTGGAGTCTCGGGGAGAGTAACGGTCTGTATAAAAAAAGTAATATTTGATAAAACATCTATACCCGTCTGAAAGAAGTACGCAGTAAATAACAGGCCTATAATTTTTCCTCCGATTTTTCCAAAGCAAATTTCAAGTACATCAAAGAGATTTTTATCCGGATAATCAAAGTGAATTTTTGCAAAACCGATTCCTGTAATCAATGCCGCCAGCACTGACAGCACTACGGCCATCCATACATCCTTTCCAGCCGTAATTCCAAAAAGGGATGCAGAGGAAGTCCCCGATAGAAATATTACCATTATGGATATGGCCTGCTTGTTTGAAATTACTTCCTTGCTCACTGCATTTTCCTCCTGGTTGTCGCGCTCGCTATATGGGTGACTCATTTTAATTTAACCATATATAAAATAATTATGCCTGTCCTATAACAATTAAAAAACTCTGAAGAAAGCTTCAGAGCTATGTATATTAGGTTAATGTACAATTTAATTTCCTTTTAAAATCCTGACCTTGTTAAATCTGTTTTCATTGCCTGCAAGAAGCCTTTTAATATTGCTCCTATGAGTATAAAACATAAATAATCCCATTATAAAACTGAATATGACTTCCGCCTGCTCAAAGCTGCCCGGAATAATATAATACATTATGGTGACAGTTAAAGGAAAAGCGGCGCTGGCAGCGAGAGAGCTCAATGAAACATAGCCGCTTGAAACCAGAACTATCGCAAATACCGGGACGCATATTAAAATTGCTGCCGGATGATATAATCCTATGAGTATTCCTGCTGAGGTGGCAATACCTTTGCCTCCTTTAAAACCTGCAAAAACCGTATAGCAATGACCGATAATTGCCGCTGCTCCGGCAAGAATGGGTATTATTACAAGGTGATCCATGGGCTTGTGAAATATGTTTATCTTAGAAATCCATACAACGGATGCAAAGCCCTTGAATATATCAAATAGAGCCACAATAACACCGGCTTTCCAGCCTATGACCCTGAAAGTATTTGTTCCGCCTGCGTTACCGCTGCCATGTTTTCTTATATCGATACCTTTTGAAAGCTTTCCTACAATAACGCTTGTAGGTATAGACCCTACAATATATGCTATAAAAATTATGAGTGCGGCGTCACTTACATATTTATAGTTAATCATAAAATGTGTACCTCTTTTTTTAATTTATACTTAAAAATAATTAAATAGCCAATCCACAAATATTTTACCACAATTCCATGATATCCTAAAACACTTAATATTATGAAATCAAGTATTTCTCCCCTCCCCATACCCCTAACGGCATCATTTATGCCAAAATTATGCTATCAATCGTAATGCTGCAGCTTCTTATTCCACATATTACAATTATAAGTATTTTTAAAAATGTGGTTAAATAGATATGAAAGAATTTATTTACGTGAGGATGGGGATGAGATTTGTTAAGCATAGGTAAGAAATTAGCAATATTATTAATAATGCTTTTGTTCCTCTTAAATGCTCATATTATTTATGCCGTCAATAATGATAAGATATATGGAGCTCCGGAATTAACCGCAACTGAGACAACAAATACCCAGATAACGCTTAAGTGGACTGCGCCTCAAGATTACCTGAAATACAATATATACAGAGCATATGAGGACAGCAGCGATTTTTCACTTATAGGTACTGTTTTTACCCCTTTCTTTACCGATACGGGACTTGATGCTGAAGTATCATATAAATATTATGTACGAGCCTTTGCATCTGAAAATGCTTATGGCGATTCAAATGTATTGAATGCCAAAGCCGGGGATAATAAGATTGTATTGGGCTTTACCACCAAGTACGGCGATAAAGATGTATCGTCATATAAATCCCTGGCCAATAACTCTGATGTAATAGATGAAATCGGCACATATACCTATATAACCGATGCAAAAGGAAATCTTACAATTGCAGGAACCATTCCATCAGACCAGGTAAGCTATGCCAAAAGTAAGAATATAAACACTTATGCATTAATTACAAATGAATTTGACGGGAAACTGGGGAAAGAGCTTTTGGAAAGCCCGCAAAACCGCCAAAACCTTATAAGCAATATCCTTTCTGAATTGAAGAAATACGAATATACGGGAGTAAATATAGATTTTGAGATTTTATATGCATCATCAAGGGAGCATTTTTCAGCCTTTATGAAGGAGCTTTATGAAACATTAAAACCCCAGGGCTTTGCCGTTACGGTGGACGTGCCCGCAAAAACCATGGATGTTTCATATCAAACCTGGATATGGGCATATGATTATTCTGAAATTGCAAAGTATTCGGACAGGGTGATTATAATGACTTATGACGAGCATTATCCCGGCGGAGAGCCGGGACCTGTGGCTTCCATAAATTGGGTGAAAAATGTAATTGATTATGCCGTCACTGTCATACCAAATCAAAAAATACTATTAGGGGTGGCTGCCTATGGATATGTCTGGTCATCAAACGGCACAAAAGCCTATGGCATAGAAACCTTAACAGATATGGCCGCATCCTACGGCAAGGATATCCAGTGGGATCCCATATCCTGTTCTCCCTATTTCAGCTTCACGGATAAAAGCGGCATATATCATACAGTATGGTTTGAAAATAACGACAGTTTTGAGTACAAGCTTGATATCGTTAATGATAAAAAGTTAGGCGGTATCGCCATTTGGAAGCTTGGCCTTGAAAACCCTTCATATTGGACAAGTATAAGGAATAAGTTGAAATAGTAAATTAGCCATTTTTATATTTTATGCGCATATCAAACCGTTCTCTATGTTTATTACCGTCAGGTAATATGTTATCATTATTGCAAAGGTCAATAACATGGAGGTGGATAAATTATGAGATGTTCAAAATGCAATACGACTATACCCGAGGATGAAGTCTGTAACTATTTAGGTCAAAGTTTATGCGAGGACTGCTATATAGCTAAAATTGCTCCTCCCAAACCCTGTGATGTTTCAGCCGTACACTCTGCAAAAACACACAGAGCGGCAGCCGGCCACACAGGCTCTGACGGCCTTACAGAACTTCAAAAGAAAATGTATAATTATATAAAGGAAAATGGTAAAGCTACAAAACAAGAGCTTTGTGAAAAGCTTAATTTATCTTCTCTGGAGCTGGACAGACAGATTTCCGTATTAAGGCATTGTGAAGTATTAAAAGCTCAGAAAACCGATAACAGCGTATATATCGTCCTTTGGTAATTTGTACAGGTAAAATTTTTACAGGGGTCAGCAATGACCCCTGTAATTTTTTCTATTTCATAACTTCTATGGTGCGTATCATATTGAACAATGTGCGGTTGATGGGAGTATCCACATTATATTTTTCGCCCAACTCGCACACTGTGCCTGCAAGCATTTCAACCTCAGTTTTACGCCCTGCTTCAACGTCCTGAAGCATGGAGGTTTTACCATCAGAAGATAAGGTATTCATAACCCTTACAAATTCTTCGATATCCTTTTCGTTGAGATTGATACCCATCTTTTGAGAAATGAGCACCACTTCACGGGCAGCGGATGTCATTAAATCATTGGCTTCCTTAACCCTCTGGAACACTCCATAGGGTGCCTTTAATACCGCAGAGGTTTGGTTTATGCCTACATTGACCATAAACTTCCACCATAATGTGCGTATCATGCTCTCGGGGACTACATGAGGTATATCTGCTCTTTCAAACAAATCCTTAACAGCCTCAGCCTTTTCCGATAACACCTTGTTTTCCTTTTCTCCAAAGTGAACCTGTCCAAAGTTTTCATAATGTATTTTATTGCCTTCCCTTACGGCATCAATTGCCACACACATAGCATAAAGCATCCTGTCCATTCCGTATTCCGAACCTATTATATCTTCACTTGATATTCCGTTCATAAGAGAAACTATGGTAGTCCCAGGACCCACATGGTTTTTGATGGCTTTTATCGTCTCATACAGGTCATGAAATTTAACAGATACCAGTATCAAATCAGCGGGAGCTGTTTTTTCTTCGGGAGCTATGTAGTTGAAATTATATAATTTATCGTTTATATAAAAACCGTCCCGTGAATATCTTTCTATTCTATCCTTATCAGCGATAATTTTTATACAATCTTTGTCCATATCGCTTATTTTGGCGGCATATGACGCCCCTATGGCGCCTAAGCCGATTAAGGATACCTTCTCGATTTTCTTCAATTTTTGCACCTCGCTTATCTTAAGTCCTTTATATCAATAGTTTGCCATCCTTATAAAACAACTCTCCGTCAGCATAAACTTCCCCGCCTTTTCTCATATCACAAAGCATATCCCAGTGAATTAAAGAATTGTTTTTGCTGTCGGATTCCTCAAAGCCTCTTCCTATTGCAAGGTGGATTGTTCCACCTATCTTTTCATCAAAGAGCATGTTTTTTGTAAATCTTTTTATTTCATAATTTGTGCCTATGGCAAATTCGCCGACGTACCTTGAGCCTTCATCAGTGTCTAATAAGGCCAAAAGCAAATCCTGGCCCACCTTTGCCGAGGCATCCACAACTTTGCCGTCTTTAAATGTAAGGCGTATGTCCTCTATCTCTCTGCCGTTGTATATTCCCGGGAAGGAAAACCTTATATGACCGTTGATTGAGTGCTCCACCGGGCTTGAAAATACCTCCCCGTCGGGAAAATTCTGTTGGCCGCAGCAGTTAACCCATCTTCTTTTATCTGTTCTAAGCCTTAAATCGGTATCCTCTGCCTTAACATGAAACTCACTTTTACCTGACAGCCATTTAATGATTTTATCCTGGCTTTCCTTAATCTTTTTCCATTGGGCTGTGGGGTCATCATAATTCAACATGCAGGCACCGAAAACAAAATCCTCATATTCATCTAGGGACATGCTGGCCTCCTGGGCATCGGCATAAGTTGGAAACTGGGTGCCGCACCATTTAATCTCACCTTTATCTATCCTGTCGTTTAACACATTGATTTCCTTTTCCCTTGCCTTCCTTCTCCTTTTCATAAGCTCAGGATTTATACCGGTCTTTTCCCTTGTGTTATATTCCCCCCATATGCTGAGCAGTGCATCTATTTTTTCTGCTTCATAAAGGCTTATGGGATTTGCAAAATTAAGCTGCTCTTCACAAGCACTTTTATAAAATACCTCTTCTATTCCTTCAGGTGCTATTCTTACCATGGGATTAGCTCCCACCTTTAAAGCTTCCAGATAGACCTCTTTTATAAGAGGCATGCTCATGTATTTTCCATCTATTAAAAATAAGTTACCCTTATTTATCTTCATCGAATAGTTGACTAAAACCTTTGCCATTTTTTCAATTCTTATATCTTTCATAATGTCCCTCCAAAATTTTTATGGTAATACATTTATTCCGCCTTTTTGCCTACTTCCTCCATGCGTATCTTTCCTGCTTCAACGGCATTCATAACTATGCCCCTGAAGCCGCCTCTCTCCAATGCATGAACGCCTGCAATGGTTGAACCGCCGGGTGAGCATACATTATCCTTCAATTTCCCAGGATGCTCTTTTGTTTCTAAAACCATTTTTGCCGCTCCCATCAAAGTCTGGGCTGCCAGAGTTGTAGCCATATCTCTTGTTAATCCCATTTCCACTCCGCCGTCTGTCATAGCCTCTATCATAAGGTATGCATAGGCCGGGCCGCAGCCGCTGACCGAAGTCAATGGGTCTATTAAATGTTCCGGCACAAGATAAGCAATTCCCAAGGCCTTAAATATTGTAAGGGCAAGCTCTCCGTCTTTTTCTTTAGCCCTGCTTCCAAGAGCAATTCCCGATGCGCCGGCATTTACAAGCATAGGGGTGTTTGGCATTACCCTTATTACAGGGGTTTTATCAGCGTATTTTTCTATTGCAGAAGTCTTTACTCCTCCCACAATTGATATAATGAGATGCTCCTCTCTTAAGGGGAGGTCTTTTATTGCCTCCAAAACACCTTTTAATACCTGAGGTTTTACTGCCAGAACTATTATATCGCACTCATCCACAATAATATCATAACCCTTACCCTCGGTAACCTTAATAACCTTGACTCCGTATTTTTCAGTCATATATTGAATTCTTTTATCCGTAGCCACATTTACATATATATCATCGCCCATAAAAAGGCCCGCGCTTATCAAGCCTTTAATAATAGCCTCTCCCATTTGGCCGCCGCCTATAAATCCTATTTTTTTATTCAGCGTTCCCATTTGCCTTCCTCCCTTTGCTTCAAGTATACGATATTAATAGTTTAGCATATTTGATCAAATATAGCATAAATTTGCATAGCAAATTTTATGCAAAATGAATTCAAATGATATCATTTGAATTCATTAGTCCCATATTATCTTAATTTTCTCATATAATAACCTTATAATGAAATTCACTTAAAGAGTAGGACATATGAGATATCTTACATATGAATTATGGAACCGAATAAACAGTGATTTGGCAAAGGAGAGAGAAAAATCACATTTGCAATGGAGTAAAGGCTCAAAAGAGTACCCGGAAATATTTGAAAATATCAAACATAGACTGCCCAAAAAAATTTTAAACGTTTATATGAAAGAACATAGGTTCCATGATTTTCATCTTAAAGATTTTCAAATAATACATGGAAAGGAAGGCTATAAAAATCCTGTTTCAGCCAGTTTGACTGTGATTTTCACAATCCATTAGGTAACTTTATAAATATGTCCGCATTTTATATACCTTGGGGTGGCATCAGATGAATGAAAAAGAGTATAGGAAACAAACTTATAAAGTTTACGGGAGTTTTTCACTAAGTATAGTGTGGCTTGTCGCCTTGTTTACATTAACCCGAATGTTTCCGGGTACTTTTCAGGAACAAAAGTTAATAGGCAAAATAGCAATTTTAATTTTATTTGCTTCAGGAATTGGATATGTAATCTTTTTAATAAAATTTTTATCAAGCAAGAAAACTATTAAATGCTTCAATTATTATTTCAATAAAGAAAAGAAAAAACGATGATACAATAAGGTGAACTGAAACATTTATGAAAAATACATTACATATCAAAATACCTTCCTTTACTGTTACCTCCCCCTATAACAAATGGTACATATAAAAGTACAAATATAATAAAAGCAACCGCCTCCAGAGATATTATATAAAACGGCCAGGGGCCTAAATAGTCCATTATGGATGAAGCCTCAGGCTTTGCACATAAAAACATATAATTAGAGCCTGTGAGTTTATTAAAAATACCGATAATTATGGCATAGATATTTAAATATATAAAGGTTTTAATTATGGATTTGGCTGCAGGCTTATAGTTTTCAACAAAGGTCATAAAGAGGCAGGCCAGAATTATTGCTCCGTGGGCTGTGAAAAATTGAAAATATCTGAAGTGGGGATACGTATACATTCCTATTTCGGGTGTGAATATGGCTTGAATTGCTCCGCCTATTCCTGTGAAATATACTATTTCATATATTTTATAGCTTTTAGTTAAGAGCATTACAGCGCAAAGTATTGCGGATATGCTGCACAGCTCTAAGGGCAGTGTCCACTTGACAGACCACGCATCTATACTTACAGTCCAAATTTGAAAGGAAGCCTCCTGCAATAAAAGGATGACTGCAATTGCAATTCTCAATGCATCTCTTTTACTTCCACGTTTTATTTTATCCCTTAATAGATAAAAAATTAAACATATCAAGGCTATAGCTATCATAGCTGAAATATGGGCCGGCGAAAAAAGTATAAAATATTTATTCATAACAAAGCTTATCCTTTCCCATAGCATTATTATACAAATTTGGGAACACAACTTATCACATTCCCGTCTTATTACCAATATATACGGGAGGTCAGATAATATGAAAAAACATACAATTGCTATAATTGTTTTATTTACAACTTTGGTTTTATTGATTTCCATACCGGTAATGAATTTTGCAAATGCGCAAGATGAGTCGAACAAGGCGATATCAAACAAAGAAGATGTAACTGTGACGCCTGCCCCAGATATTGAAGAAGTTCTTCCGGTGGTTGGAACCTTTGAAAACCTTAAAAGGCTTGTGTCAAATTCCAATAGCTCCAATATCTATTATAGCGATAACTTTGTAAGCATACAAAAAAGCGCTGCCATGAATGGCGTCTCTACGTCCGAAGCAGAATCCGTCAGAGCCGCCGGTGCAACAGACAGCTCTGCAGCTTATTCCGGCGATTATTCCGCGACTAATATCCAGGTTGAAGGCGTTGATGAAGCTGACATAGTTAAGACAGACGGCAAATACATTTACCAGGTCAACAACAGAAGAATTGTAATTGCTTCTGCCTATCCCTCCTCGGATATGAAAATAACAGCCACGTTGAATTTTGACGATAAAAATTTTTATCCCAGAGAAATTTACGTAGATGACAATTATCTTACCGTTATCGGCACCACCCACTCAGACGTTAAATATGACATTCCCCAAGACAGCAGAATTGATAAAAGAATAATGCCTTATTATTACGGCAAGAGCATGGTAAGAGCAATTGTTTATGACATAAGTGATAAAAATAATATTAAAGAAGTTCGCCAGGCGGAAATTGAAGGGGATTATTTATCCTCCAGAAAAATAGGCTCCAGGCTGTATATAGTTTCAAATAAATATATAGACTTTTATCTTTTAGAGCAGGGAATTGAGTACATTACTCCTTCTTACAAGGACACGGCGGTATCACCTGAAACTAAGATCATAGATTATGATGAAATAAGATATTTCCCGGATATAGAGAGCAGCAACTATATGATAGTTGGCTCAATGGATATTGCAGATAATGAAGAGATAAAGGTAGAAACTTATTTAGGCGCTGGACAAAACATATATGTATCCAATGAAAATTTGTATGCTGCGGTAACAAAATACGAATATGAAGAGCCGCTGATAAATGATGCTGCAAGCAACAGGATTATGATATACCGCCCAATCTATAAGCAGAATACCCTTGTATATAAATTTGCATTGAATGATAGAAAGGTGGCTTTTACTTCAAAAGGAGAGGTTCCCGGCACCATAATAAACCAGTTCTCCATGGACGAACACAAAGGCTATTTCAGAATAGCCACAACTTCAAATGATGTATCCAATCAGGGAGCGAGTGTTTCGAAAAATAATATATACGTTCTTGACAGCTCCATGAAACCGGTAGGAAAGATTGAGGATATAGCACCCGGTGAAAGAATTTATTCCGCGAGATTCATGGGCGACAGAGGATACCTGGTTACCTTTGAAAAAGTAGACCCATTGTTTGTTGTGGACTTTAAGGACCCTGAAAACCCCGAGATTTTAGGCGCATTGAAAATACCCGGCTACAGCGATTATCTGCATCCATATGATGAAAACCATATAATAGGCTTCGGAAAGGACACCATAGTTCTGCCCCAGAAGAATGAAAAAGGCAACACCATAAGTGAAACGGCATTCTATCTCGGAATGAAAATCGCCATTTTTGATATAACCGATGTAACCAATCCTAAGGAGAAATTCTCCACCATGATAGGCGACAGAGGAACTGATTCTGAGCTTTTATACAACCACAAAGCCCTGTTATTCTCCAAGGAGAAGAATCTCTTGGCCTTCCCGGTATCGGTATATGAGCTTGAAAAAGGACAGGATGCGGTGAATAAAAAATATAATCATCCAGAATACGGAACCTTCAAATTCCAGGGAGCTTATGTTTATAATATAGACCTTGAAAAAGGCTTTACCTTAAAGGGCAAAATAACTCACATGGATGATACTGCATATAAGAAAGCGGCCATGTACTATAAAGACGGAATGGATTATGTTCAAAGGATTCTTTATATAAACGATACATTATATACACTGTCTCAGCAAAAGATTAAGGCATCGGATATGAATACATTAACAGACAAAGGCGAAGTAATAATACCTTCAGAAAAAAATAACTAAAAATTAGGCAGCATTTTGAAGAATAAGCTTTAAGATGCTGCCTTATAATATGTATAATATATATATCAAACATAGAAACGGAGGATCGGATAATCCTTGCAAACAATATCCGGAAAAGTACCATGATCAATAAAAAAGCGTTTTTCAATATGAGCTATGGTCTATATATAGTAGGTTCAAAATACGGAGAAAAGCTGAACGGGCAGATTGCAAACACAGCCTTTCAAATATCAAGCGAGCCTCAAACCATTGCCATAAGTATTAACAAGCAAAATCTTACCCATGAGCATATTTTGAAAACCAATATTTTCAGCTTATCTGTGTTAACGCAAACCACACCTTTGGATTTTATAGGCCGCTTTGGCTTTAAATCCGGGAGGGATACAGATAAGCTTTCAGGCGTATCCGTAAAGATTGGCGAAACAGGAATACCCATAATTTTAGAAAACTCCAGTGCCTATTTTGAAGCTGAAGTAGAAAAAACACTGGATGTTTATACCCATACTATTTTTATAGGAAAAATAGTAAATGCAGACGTTTTAAGCACTGGTGGGCCCATGACCTATGCTTATTACCATAAATTAAAAGGGGGTGCAGAACCAAAAATGGAATCTAAAACTGAAAATACTGAAGTAAAATCAGAAGATCCCGCTGCTGACGTTAAATACGTATGCGATATTTGCGGCTATGTTTATGACCCAAAATCAGGCGATCCCGATAACGGCGTGCTTCCGGGGACAGACTTTGACAGTCTTCCCGATACCTGGGTATGCCCAATATGCGGTGCTCCAAAATCTGAATTCAGCAAAGTATAAATGAGAGGACACCCTCTCATTTTTTATATTTAAAACTTTAGTCCATATAAAACAGGCACAATTATAGGTACCATTGCTGAAAGCACTGCCCCGTTTATAAAGGCTATCATTGCCGTTTCTTCGCCGGTGGATTTTGATATTATGGGCAGGGTAGAATCCATGGAAGTGGCTCCTGCCGGCCCTATGGAGGTTATATAATTCAATTTCCCGGCTATTATGGGTATGGCTATAACCGCAATGAGCTCTCTTAATACATTGGTTAAAAATGCTATGGCTCCCGCCTCAACTCCAGCTATATTTGACAGCAATACTCCGGACAAGCTGTACCAGCCAAAACCAGCTGAAATTGCCATACTTAAGCTTAGAGGCATCTTAAATATCAATCCTGTAATAATCCCGCCAGTTAAGCTCCCCAGAACAATTGATGCCGGCACCAGAAGTATTTTAAGTCCCATATTTTTAAGCTTTATAAATATCGCCTTATTGCAGCCTAAATCTATACCCACGGATAATATAAGCAAATTTAGTGCGAAGGAGGAAACCTGGCTTAAATTTGATATAAGTCCTTCTGGAATCAAAGTCCCTGCAAAAATGCCTGATATAAGTGCAATTAAAATTACATATGTCATTCCTTTTCCGCTCCCCTTATGAATTTTTTGCTTAGAAAAAATAAAGCCGAAGTACTCAAAAGACAGGCTAAAAAAGCAAATACAAAAGCCTTAAGGCCAATGGCGCTTAAGCTTTTCAGAAGTTCTTTGTCGGCACCTATGGATGCACCCATGGAAAAGATGAGAAGCACAACCCCTGCCTGCTGAAATTTAGAATTGTTTTTAATAATTTTTTCCGGTAAAAGCTTTGATAAACCAATTATGATTCCCATAATCAAACTCACTGATATAATCCACAAAATTATGTCCCCCTTTTAAAAGCATACGCTGAAATCTATTATACAATATAAAAGGGGCGGTTAATACCGCCCTCTAATCTAAAATCTACTTACTTATCCAGGCACTGCCGTCCCACATTCGGAAATACACCTTATCCATGAGATAACACAGCATGAGCTTTTCCATAGAATCAATAAATAAATACTCTTTTTCTTTTATTCCTTCCACCCAAGAAGACAAATCAAGAAAATTTTGCACCGTGGTTTTATCGGGTTCAAAAACCAGCCTTTCAATTTCTCTTTGAGAAAATACCCTTATAGGGTCGACAAAGGAATTTTGGTTTTCCTCGGTTACGATATGTACCGTAATCTCATCATCTGATTCTTTCAGTTTTGCATATACAAGGTTGTTAGGGTTTATTCTTACTTTCATGTGCTCATTGGCTTTTTTACACATCAGTGCATACTTTTCGGATACGTCGGTAATCCTTTTTTCAACACTCATTTTTTATAACCCCCTGTTTTTATAAGATGCTGATATCACTATAATTTTACTATTATGGGATTTATTTATCAACAGCAAACAATTTTTATCACCCTTTAAAGGTAGCTATATTCTTACCATAGTATATTTCCAGCATTTCCTTTTTTATGGCCTGCTTTATCTTCTTTCTTTCATTGGATTTTAGTTCCTTTTTAGCCGTTCCGAATAAATAATGATCTAAATCAAATTCTTTTAAAAGCATTTTTGTCTGAAATATGTTTTCCTGATATACATTTACATCTATCATCTGATATATATCCCTTGTATTGCCTGTCATGAAGTTTTGAATGGAGTTTATTTTATGGTCAATAAAATACTTCCTTCCCCCGATATCCCTGGTAAAGCCTCTCACCCTGTAGTCTATTATGGCTATGTCCGGCTCAAAGCTTGTAATTAAGTAATTTAAAGCCTTAAGAGGAGAAATGTGCCCGCAGGTGGACACGTCTATATCCGCCCTGAAGGTAGATACACCCCTGTCAGGATGGCTTTCAGGATATGTATGCACGGTTATATGGCTTTTATCAAGATGCCCTACTATTGCTTCCGAGGACGGCCCCGGGGATTCTCCTGTCATTTCCTTTACCGGTTCTTCTCCAATAACCTGGTTTTCTGCCACCAGCATTGTTACACTTGCGCCTTGAGGGTCATAATCCTGGTTGGCAACATTCAATACATTAGCACCGATTATTTTAGCTACGTCGTGCAATATTTTAACAAGCCTGTCGGCATTGTACTCTTCATCTATGTATTCTATATATTCCTGCCGGTGCTCTTGATTCACCGCATAACATATATCATATAAATTAAAACTCAGGGTCTTTGTAAGGTTATTGAATCCATAAAGCTTTAGTTTCTTATTAATTGGTTCTATTTTCATTTATTGTCCTCCAATGCAACAGTTTTATCGGGCTCTAAAATATTGTATGAAATGTATATAATAATATACTATTGTAACATATATATATAAACTGCAATAGGTTCTTCAATTTTACTGACAATTCTATATTCTTGCTATAATATTGACTTTTATGTGCCGTTTGGTATAATCTAACCAACGGAAAAGGGAGGTTTTACTATGAATTGCGTAAAGATAACACCGCTGAATCTTTTTGGAAATATAAATGTACCCCCGTCAAAAAGCCTCTGTCACAGGGCTATTATTGCCGCAGGCCTCGCTAATGGAACAAGTACTATAAGTAATGTGGTTTTTTCCAACGATATAAATGCGACATGTAACGCTATGAGGGACCTTGGAGTAGAAGTTCAAAAGAACAAAGACAGTATTACAATAAAGGGTAATAATCTCCTCAACTGTATAAAAAACGAAATTGACTGCGGTGAATCCGCCTCTACTTTAAGATTTTTAATTCCGGTAGCCTTATCTACAGCTGAAAAGATTACTTTTACAGGAAAAGAAGGCTTGAGAAAGCGCCCCTTAGATCCATATCTTAAAATATTTCAGGATCAGAAAATACCCTATACATATAATGATGGACTTCCTTTGTCTGTAAACGGTATTCTCACGGCTGGAGACTATGAAATTGAAGGAAATATAAGCTCCCAGTTCTTAACGGGACTCATGTTTGCCCTGCCTCTTTTGGAGGGAGATTCGAGAATTATAGTTACCACCAATTTGGAGTCTAAAGGCTATGTGGATTTAACCATAGATATTTTAAAGAAATTCTCTGTTAAAATAGGAAACAACAACAATCAGGAATTTTATATAAAAGGCGGTCAAAAATATGTGGCAGCAGATTACACCACTGAAAGCGATTACTCCCAGGCTGCTTTTTGGCTGGTAGCCGGAATTTTAGGGGATGAGATAGGCTGCAGAGGACTTAATATAACATCACTTCAGGGTGACAGAAAGATTTTAGACATTATAAGCGATATGGGCGGAAGCCTTCATATTAAACGCAGCCGGATAGTCACAAATGCCTCAAGAACCAGGGGTATTACAATAGACGCATCCCAGATTCCCGATCTGGTGCCCATTATATCCGTTCTTGCTTCCGTAAGCGAAGGAACAACGGATATAATAAATGCCGGCAGATTGCGCATAAAGGAATCCGACAGGCTTAAATCAACGGCTACAGAGCTCAAAAAATTGGGAGCCGATGTAACCGAAAAAGATGACGGCCTCATTATAAAAGGCAAGGAGAAATTAAAAGGCGGCGTGGTAGAGAGCTGGAACGACCACCGCATTGCCATGGCAATGTCCGTTGCATCCATAAGATGCACCGAACCTGTCATCATCAGAGGAAGCAACGCCATCAACAAATCCTATCCTTCCTTCTATAAGGATTTTGCAATGTTAGGCGGCAGCATCGAAGAATTTACTGAATAATATATTATAAAGTTAACAAGCGGGAATTTTTCCCGCTTTGTTTATTTTTACGCTGGCTTATTCAAGATCTAACTGGATTGCTGCATTTTTGTAAAGTATCTTACCAAAGCATATATTGCAAATATAATGCCTCCTATATTAAGCATCCAGCCAATAGTTGGATACTTAGGCATTACCATTTTAACCGATATTAATATTATACATAAACCAGTTATGATATTATAGATTACCGTCTCTCTTAGTATTTTTTTTCTTCTTTCATCCATTTCATCACCCATATTCCTTCATTAATTAATAACCTCATATCTATAATATCAAATTTCTTATGATATTATTAGGTGTTTAACAAAAATAAGCAGATGGGGCTGAAAAAGCCTGACTTTTTCAGCCCCATCTGCTTATTTTTAATAGCATTCGAAACTATCAATGTCTTTTAAGTCTATTCCAAAATATACCCATCGTCTTCCGTTCCATCTAAAGCCGGCTGCAGATCTGTTATCAACGTAAACAAGCCATGCCCAGTATGACCTCCTGTTATCCTGCCAGATGTATACATGCCTGAAAAGGCAAGGCCTTAATGTTCCCGGAGAAACTGCAAGGAGACCGGGGCTATCTTTTGATTTTGCGGGCTCCTTTGACGGCGGAGGTCCCTGGGGCGGCCCAAAAGAACCAGGCCCTCCTGTACCACCAGGAAAATTTGGGAAATTGACGCCTCCGGGAAACAATCCTCCAAAGGGAAACGGTGGCAATATCCTGTAGCCATACTGGCAATATGCACATGCAGATGCTGCATAATCATCTTTATCTTCAGTTTCAAAACCGGCAAAACGATAATACAATGTATTAAACTCTCCTTCAAAAGAATTATAATACATTGTATGCCTGCATTAGGGTTTCGGTTAATTATAGTTTTATATGATAAGGCACCTTAAAGAAATTCCTCATCATCCATTATCCACTGATGCTTCTTCATGTCAATGCATCCGTCTTCCTTAAAAGTAACTCCCTCTATCTCAAGGAGGGCTTGCTGATACCTCTTATCACCAAATATATGCTCCGGCGCCATCTCACCCAGCCTGTTTACCACACGGTGGCAAGGCAAATTCAAATGTGATGGAGCGCTTTGCATAGCCCACCCGACAGTCCTGGCTCCCTTAGGATGCCCAAGTATTGACGCTATTTGCCCATAAGTTGCGACCTTTCCCTTGGGAATTTTTGCTACAATTTTATAAACTCTATGAAAAAAATTATCCATACAAACTATATATTATTTTGCTCTTGTTTTATCAAAAGGGAGGGCTGGTTGTTATACACCGTTGAATAAGGAGGCACAGAATGAGTAAGCCAAACGTTTCCGCCGATGGTAGAATCATGACCTATAACCGTATCCCCGCCTAATATGGTGGCACCGGCATATATAACCACATTGTCCTCAATATCCGGATGCCTTTTTATACCCTTTATGGGGTTTCCGTCTTCATCTAAAGGGAAGCTCTTTGCACCCAGCGTTACGCCCTGATATATCTTTACATAATTTCCTATTGTACAGGTCTCACCTACAACTACCCCCGTACCATGGTCTATGAAAAAATACTCCCCTATTCTTGCTCCCGGATGAATATCTATACCTGTTAATTGATGAGCATATTCACTCATAATCCTGGGGACTAAAGGAACGCTCAAATCATAAAGGACATGGGCTATCCTGTATATGCTGATGGCTTCTATTGAAGGATAGCTTAAAAGTATCTCCTCAGTAGAGTGAGCCGCTGGGTCTCCGTCATATGCTGCATGAATGTCTGTATTTAAAATATTTCTTATCTCAGGAAGCTTGCTCATGAGTTTTACCGTAATCTCGTCAGCCTGGCTTCTGCAGATAGAGCAGTTGTCTTCTTTAGAATCCTTAACATTGCAATTATTCATAAGGGCTTTTTCTATCAAGCCGCTTAATTCCACAGCCGCAGTGCGGATATTGTTTCCTATATATATATCAGCCCTGGTCTCATCAATGGGATGCTTTTCATAAACTCCGGGGAAAAGCGCACATCTTAAGTGATATATAACCTTTGTAACGCTTTGTTTCCCGGCAAATCCTATGGTCTTATCCTTAAAAAAATAATCCTTGTTGGTTTGTTCAATAACCTTTGAAATATTGGGAACCTCACTATTAAGCCAGCTATTAAGATCCATCGTATCAACTCCTCAACAAAATCTCATCAGTAATACCTATTATACATATATAATATACTCATTTTTGTATAAAAGCCACCGGGTAAATATATTATTCCCGTAAAATTCGTTTATCTTGTCAGTAAATCATGTACTCTCGTTAATTTTCCCTTATGCTCACCCTGTCTCCAATGAATATCAGGAATTATGTATACATATATATTAGTATCAAATTGGAGGTGAATTTATGAAAAAACCCTTAAGTAATGCCTTAAAGACCTTTTATGGTGTGGGAGATTTGGGTTTTTCCCTGATGGTCAGTGTAGGTATGTATTTACAAACTTACTTTTTAACTGATATTGCAGGTTTTAATCTTGCAATGGTGGCCCTTATTGTCACCATACCCAGCACTTTCGATGCCATTTTCTCTCCTGTTTACGGCGCAATCATAGATGCTGTAAAACCAATGAAATGGGGTAAACTGCGATCCTGGCTCATTGTTACCCCGCCTATTGTAGTTGTACTTATGGCCTTGCAATATTCCAAAATAGGTCCGGATAATGTTGCTGCCATAATTATGATTGTATCTGCAATTGTCGCCAGGCCCCTCTTTAATACCCCCTGGGTGGCTAACGTTGCGCTCATCCCTTTGCTGGCAAGCACCCCCCAGGAAAAGGTACTTTTATCATCCAGGAGAGGATTTTGGACAAATCTATCAAGAGTATTCTTCTCTTACATCGGTACCCCTCTGGCTATATTCTTCGGATCTGTTACGGGAAGTCCTGTCTTGGGTTACACCATTCTTCAGACACTTATGGCAATGTGTATGTGGGGAGGATACTTCATTCATTTCAGAATGACAGAAGGATATGAAGAGCTCCCTTCCAAGGATGTACCTGCAGAAACAACCAAAACCGCTGTAAAGAAAAAGGAAAAAGCATCAATAGGCGACATACTGAGGAATTTATTCCAGAACCCGCCGTTGATATTCTTGATGATCGCTGACTACGGAAGATATATGGCTACCTTTGTCGTATCCGCATCCGTCGCATATTATTTCACCTATGTGGCAGAAAACATGGCTCTCATGCCCTTCTTCATGCTGGTAACATCCATATCTGCAGTTTTAGGCTCCCTGGCAACTCCAACATTGAATAAAAAATTCAATACCCGCACAACTACCATCATATCCGCATTTGCAGCCGGCGCTTTTCTTGTAGTTGCAAAGCTTTTAGGCTTACAGACATATATGTTTATATTAGCTTTCTTCTTCGGACAATTCTTCATAGGTGTCTTAACCTCGACCTTGGTTGCCCTATACAGCGACACAATTGTCTATGGTGAGTGGAAGACAGGGCAGAATACAGCAGGTTTTATTATGGGGCTTATGAACCTGCCTTTGAAAATCGGAAGCTTGACCCGCGGAATTGTTATGTCAGTTGCGTTAGCATCTATAGGATTTGTGGCTAAAATGACTCCCACTCCGGCATTAAAGGCAGGACTTATAAATGTTCTGGCACTGTTGCCTGCAATAGGCTTATTATTTACAGGTGCCGTACTTCTTTTAGGCTTCCATCTGACAGAAGCAAAAGTGAAGGAAATGACAGAAGAAATAAATGCCAGAAAGCAAGGAGCAGTAGATTAACAAACCAAAATAATTTTTAAGGTAAAAAGGAGGTTCATTTATGAACGCCAAAGAATTAAAAGAGTTTCGTACCAAAATTTATACCGATACCTATTCGGGCGTAATTCCCGAAAGATTCCCCGTTCAGGACGGTTTAGGCTTAGAGTGCCTCATTCAATACTCCGGCAAGGATTTAATGACCACTCAGTATTCCTATAACCCGGAAGACTTAAAAGAAATACTGGAAAAGGGCATGGAGCTTTTACGCGGTGATACCTTTTCAGCTGCCTTTGCCAGAAATCCCATAGCCATGATGTTTCAGCAGTCAAAGGTAAACGTGATGAGTAAAAGCGGTATGATTCAGCACCCCGAGACCTCAGGCTTTGAAGCCGATGAATACGATGAATTTATTAAGCACCCCTTTGAATTCATGGTAGAAAAGATCCTTCCAAGACTAAATCCCGGCTTTGACACCGACCCGATAACAAGAAGTGTAACCTTCGCCAAATACATGCTGGCTGTAATGAATCAACAAAAGGTATTTGCTGAAGTTAATGACATGCTGGTAGAAAAATACGGCTTCTTTACCACTCCACCCGGTACCGTAATGACACAGCCCGTACCTTTTGATTTTCTGGCGGATTTTTGCCGTGGCTTTACCAAAGTACCGCTGGATATTAAACGCTACCCCGAAAAGGTCTTAGAAGCATTGGAAGCAATGATGCCTTATCTTATATGGAGAGCTAAAAACCCTGCCACATCAATACTTGGAAGCAACCTCATCATGACTCATATGGCTACCTTTTTAAATAAAAAGGACTTTGAAAAATTTTACTGGCCTACCTTCTTAAAGATCTGCCATATATGTGCAGAACGTGGCCAGGCAATGACCATATTCGCCGAGCATGACTGGACCCGTTACATCGATTATCTTGAAGAGCTTCCTCAGGGAACAAGGCTTCAGATGGAATACGGTGACCCTCAGAAATTCAAGGACAGGTTGGGCAAGAAAATGGTCTTGAGCGGTTTCTATCCCATCACACTTATGAAAAACGGAACCAAACAGCAGTGCATCGATAAGGCAAAAGAGCTTATAGACATATTGGCTCCCGGCGGAAACTTCATGTGGAAGTTTGACAAGAGCACCCTCACAATAAATGATATAAATCCAGAAAACTATGTTGCCACAATGGAATATATACTTGATAACTCCGAGTATGGCAATGCAGGAGAGCTTGTTACCACTGCTAAAAAAGAAGATTCCATCGTTAAATACTCTCACCTCTATCCGGAATTTAAAACCAAATATCTGGGCTCCTTTGATGAATTCAAAAAGTCTTATCCTCCTGTTGACCCAAGGGTTGAACCTCTAATGCGAGATGCTTACGATAAATATACCAATATAGTCACACCGTTTAACTCAACATACTAAAATATTTTGTAGCATTCTGTCAATTTTTTTACTATAATATATAAATAATGGTACTATTTTCTTATTTTATAAACATAATGTTTGCAAAGCTGTGACTTTGCCCTGCATAAAAGAAAAGAAAATGAGGGTCTTTATGAACAAACAGCAAATTATTGATGAATTAAAAAACCGAGGACAATCAGATCCTTTTAAAAACGTAAAAATATTGTTGGGCGAAGATTTGCTTTTGACATCTTACTATCTTGAAGCGGCTATAATAAAGGGCCATTATGTACAACCTGAAAACTACTATGTTTTTTTATTTGACAAGGGAAGTATTCATGAATTTCGTTCAGCAGAAGAGGCAGCGGAAAGTGCCATGCAGAATGCAGGTTTCGATTTCAGTATTATTGAAGCCGGGGATTATGTGGACTTTGGGCATTTGGGCAGCTTCTATATATGTGGCGAAAATATAAGCAGGGATAAATTTCTGATATCTGTAAAGGAACCCCAGAGCTATGAAAATCCTGAAGAAACTTTCTATATTGAAAAGGAATTCGCACAGGGAATAATCAATAAAAAGGGCGCTTAAATGATATATTTAGATGCCCTTTTTATTATAAAAAGAGCATACTATACTGTATTGACATAAAAATTGTAAAAAGATAGGGGAATATAACGATGGTTAAAATTAAGAAAATCGCTTTGCTGACAGGGGGCGGAGACTGTCAGGGCTTGAATGCCGTTATCCGTGCCGCTACAAGGACAGCCATATTGCAGTATGGTTATGAGGTAATTGGCTACACCTTCGGATACAGAGGCTTATATGAAAATGATTACATATCCCTTGCCTTGGAGACGGTATCGGGCATACTCCACAGGGGAGGCACCATACTTTTCTCCTCCAACAAAGACAACCTCTTTAACTTTCCCATAATAGAAAATGGCAAAACCGTTAAGAAGGATGTTTCGGACATCGCAGTTGAGAACCTTAAAAAAGAAAATGTGGATGCCTTGATAGTAATAGGCGGTGATGGTACTTTAGCAAGCGCACTGGAGTTTGCCAGAAAAGGAGTATATGTGGTAGGTGTACCTAAAACTATTGATAAAGATCTAATGGGCACTGAACAGACCTTTGGCTTTAACTCGGCATTAGGTGTGGCCACAGAAGCTCTGGACAGACTGCATACCACAGCCGAATCTCATCACAGGATAATGATACTTGAAGTCATGGGCAGAGGGGCCGGATGGATTGCATTGGAATCGGGCATTGCAGGCTCAGCAGATGTTATATTAATCCCTGAAATCCCCTATGATATCAACAAGATTGTGGATAAAGTAGAAATGCGACAGCGCTTGGGGAAAAAATTCAGCATCATAGTTGTAGCGGAAGGTGCAAAACCAAAGGGCGGTGACGTGGTGGTACAAAAAATCGTGGAAGACAGCCCCGACCCCATTAGATTAGGCGGCATAGGCCACAAGCTGGCACTTGATTTGGAGAAGCTTATAAGTGAGCATGAAATAAGGACCACGGTTTTAGGCCACGTTCAAAGAGGCGGAAACACCTCTCCTTACGATAGGATTTTATCTACAAGGTATGGGGTGGAAGCCGTCAACCTGATTAACCAAGGAAAATTCGGTACCATGGTGTCCCTTCAAGGCGATGAAATAACCCATGTATCCTTAGAAGAAGTCATGGGTAGGCACAAGCTGGTGGATCCAAACAGCAAGCTGGTTGCCGTAGCCCGCAGCATAGGCATTTCTTTTGGAGATATGTAAGCGTATATAATAGGCTTCTCATTTCGAACACGAGCTTTGCAGTTTGAGTTCTGCAAGTTCAGAACTCCCACAATGCGCATATTACGTTGTTCGAAACGAGAAGCCCTTTTTATATACATATTTAATATACTCTTTTTGCTCCTACGTAGACATTTTTCCAGTAGGATGTGAAGCTTGAAATAACGACGCCTTTGCTTGATGTCGCATTGATAAACTGGCTGTTTCCTATATATATACCTACATGGCTTATCTGTCCGTTTTTATTAAGGCTGAAGAACACTAAATCTCCCGGCCTTAAATTATTATAGGCAATGCTTGTCCCTTGCTTGTACTGGTCAGAGCTTACTCTTGGCAGTGTAATTCCGTATTTTGCAAATACATATTTAGTATACCCTGAACAGTCAAAACCTGATGGTGTTGTCCCACCCCAGACATAAGGCACACCTATAAGTGTCTTTGAATAAGATATAATTCCATCGGTTTTTATTTTACGCTGATATGCATAATTTAGAGCGCTTGTCGTTGCAGGTCCTACTATACCATCAACCACCAGACCCGCATTTCTTTGAAACTCCATAACTGCAGCCTTTGTGTTATTGCCGAATATTCCATCCGCAACCCCTGAATTATAACCAATTGTATTAAGCTTGGTCTGAAGTGAGGAAACTGCGCTTCCCCTTGACCCTACCTTAAGCAATGTGGCTGCATTGGCAGTTGGAGTAATAAATAAAGCACCGATGATTACGACTACAATCAGTAACCTTAAATTCCTTTTCATTTTCATCACCTTCTCTTTAATTTTTCTCACTGCCTTTGATTAAGTATAACTGCCTTGGCTGAAAAAATATAGTTAAAATTGCTGGAAGGTTTACCATAATGTCCAAATTGGATGTATGATTGAGGGGGAAGAGGAGAGGAAAGAGACACTCCTAAAGAAATGTCCCTTTCGTATGTGTCCCCTTTTCTCTAATAACTCCTCAAATAGGCAATAAAAAATCCTATGGAAGCAAGCTCCCATAGGATTAATTACGTAATTTAATTACCTTCTGTATCCTCTGTTATTGTTGTATTGCTGTTTCTTTGCCCTTCTGCAATCAGGACATCTCTGAGGCTCATTTTCGAAACCCTTCTCTTTGTAGAAAGCCTGTTCGCCTTCAGTGAAAACAAATTCTTTTCCACAATCTTTGCAAGTTAAAGTCTTATCTGCCATTTCAACATTCCTCCTTTTTAAAGATTTTAGATTTAAAACTGTTCTACATAACTTTCCTTGAAAAGAGGAAATGTTGTAACGGTCTTAAAATCTCCATATAGCAATATGAAAACTACATGTATATATAGTATACTACGTCCGATAATTCTATGCAATATCTATTTCCAAAATTTATAAATTATTAATGATTCCAGTATTTAACCTATTATATCCTTTTAAAGACTAAAAAAACTATTAATATGTTTTAATGAATCCTTTAAGGATTCATTGGACATAAATACTGCTAAGCAGTATTTATGATATAATTAAATGAATAAGAAGAGGTGAGAAAATTGGCTCCATTAGCTGAAAGAATAAGGCCTAAAAGCCTATCGGAATTTTTCGGGCAATCCCATATAATCGGTAAAGGAAAGGTGCTTACCAAGATTATCGAGTCAGGCAACATCCCTAACATGGTATTTTTCGGCCCTCCTGGAACAGGCAAAACCACCCTTGCCAATATTATCGCCGAAAGGTCCGGCAAACGATTCTATAAGT
This sequence comes from Oxobacter pfennigii, assembly GCF_001317355.1. NCBI lineage: Bacteria > Bacillati > Bacillota > Clostridia > Eubacteriales > Clostridiaceae > Oxobacter > Oxobacter pfennigii. The sequence continues at coordinate 52,367 of NZ_LKET01000021.1, read as the reverse complement.
TGAATGCCACCAATGCTTCAATTAAGGATATAAAAGATGTCATAGAAGATACCAAAACTCTGATGGGGTCAAAGGGTATACTTTTATATTTAGACGAGATTCAGAACTTTGATAAAAGAAGGCAGCAGTCCCTTCTGGAATTTATAGAAAACGGCACCATAACATTGATAGCCAGCACGGCAGACAACCCCTATTTTTGCATATACAAGGCCATATTAAGCAGGTCACTGGTTTTTGAATTCAAGCCCTTAAAAAAGGAAGAAGTAATATCAGGCATACAAAGAGCTGTAAAACTGCTTAAAGAACAGACAGCCGGCCTGGTATGCGATGATGATGCCATTCTCCATATATCGGATTTAAGCGGCGGCGATTTAAGAAGGGCTATAAATACATTGGAAGCTGCCTACTCAACCTGTCAGGATAATCATATAACAAAGGAGTGGGCGGCGGAATGCCTGAAGGTCGGTGTTTTAAACTATGACAGAAACGGAGATTCCCATTATGATGCATTAAGCTATTTCCAAAAATGTATCCGGGGCTCCGACCCGGACGCTTCCATCCTTGCCCTTGCAATACTAGTAAAGGGTGGAGACCTTCTATCCATATGCAGAAGGCTATTGGTTATTGCCAGCGAAGATATCGGCCTTGCCGCACCCCAGGGAATTACAATTGTAAAATCCTGTGTGGATGCAGCATTGCAGTTAGGTTTTCCCGAAGCCGGCATACCATTAGCCCATGCAGTTTTATATCTTGCAACAGCACCTAAATCAAACTCCGCCGTTTCTGCCATTTACAGCGCACTGGGCGACCTTGATACAAAAGATATAGGTGAGCTTCCTGCTCATTTAAGGGACGGACATTATGCAGGCGCCAAACATTTAGGAAGAATGCAGGATTATAAATACCCTCATGATTACCCCAACAATTATGTTGAACAGCAATATCTGCCGGATAACTTCAAGGGTAATACATATTACAAAGCAGGCAAAAACAAAATGGAACAGGCTGCTTATGAATACTGGCAGAAAATAAAAGGCCGCTAGCCTTATTTTTCGTTGATAACGGAATAGACTAATGGTAATATTATAAGAAATATTTATAACTCTCTATGTATTAACATGGGCCTAAATACTCATACTACTATAATTGAAAAGAGGAATGCATATGGCTGAAAAAATAAAAATGAATACCCCTTTAGTTGAGATGGACGGAGACGAAATGACCCGTATCATATGGAAAATGATAAAGGATACTCTCCTTGAACCATATATAGATTTAAAAACCGAATATTACGATCTGGGTATTGAGAAAAGGGATGAAACCGATGACCTTATAACTGTCGACGCAGCTCTTGCCATAAAAAAATACGGCGTTGGCGTAAAATGTGCTACCATAACCCCCAATGCCGAAAGAGTAAAAGAATACAACTTAAAAAAAATGTGGAAAAGTCCCAACGGCACCATAAGGGCTGTACTTGACGGCACTGTTTTTCGTACTCCCATTATTATTGACAGCATAAAACCCTTTGTAAAGAACTGGACTAAGCCCATAACCGTTGCCAGGCATGCCTACGGTGATGTATACAAGGACGTGGAATACCGGGTAGATAAACCCGGTAAGGTAGAATTGGTATTTACATCCGACGACGGCGAGGAAACAAGGCTTACTGTACATGAATTCAACGGCCCCGGGGTTGTCCTTGGAATGCACAACCTTGATGCATCCATAATAAGCTTTGCGAGATCCTGTTTTAATTACTCCTTGGACCTTAAACAGGATCTGTGGTTTGCTTCAAAAGATACAATTTCCAAGGTTTACGACCACAGATTCAAGGATATATTCGATGAAATATATAATACCGAATACAGTGAAAAATTCAAGGCAGCAGGCATTAATTATTTCTACACTTTAATAGATGATGCTATAGCCCGCGTTATTAAATCAGAAGGCGGGTTTGTGTGGGCTTGCAAAAACTACGATGGTGACGTTATGTCCGACATGGTGGCGACAGCTTTCGGAAGCCTTGCCATGATGACCTCCGTCCTGGTATCCCCCGAAGGATATTATGAATTTGAAGCAGCTCACGGCACAGTGCAACGCCATTACTACCAGCACCAAAAAGGCCAGGCGACATCCACCAATTCTATGGCTACCTTATATGCCTGGACAGGAGCTCTGAGAAAAAGAGGGGAACTGGACGGGATAGGAGGGCTTATAGATTTTACAAACAAACTTGAGATGGCGGCAGTTAAGACATTGAAAGAAGGCGTTTTGACAAAGGACCTTGCCGAATTGTCAAATATACCTCACAAGAAAGTCGTTTATACTGAGGAATTCTTAAAAGAAATTAAAAAACGGCTGGAACAGGTCTTATAATATGAAAATATTTCCCAGGGAATTTTATATGCAGGATACCCTAACAGTAGCAAGGATGCTGCTGGGCAAATACCTTGTCCGTAATACGGGAAATAACCTGATTATAGGGAGAATTGTAGAGACCGAAGGCTATATGGGACCTGATGATAAGGCTGCTCATTCCTACAATTTAAGACGGACAGAGCGAAATGAAATCATGTATGGCCTCCCTGGATTTGCATATGTGTATTTTATATACGGCATGTATTACTGCATGAATGTGGTAACACAAGATATAGGAACGCCCCAGGCTGTCCTCATAAGAGCATTGGAACCGGTAGGAGGACTTCAGCAAATGTCACATAACCGCTACGGCAAGGATTATGACACTCTTTCAAAAATGCAGAAGAAAAACTTGGCCAACGGACCGGGAAAGCTTTGCATTGCATTAAATATAAACCGTTCAGACAATGGTGAGGATTTGCTTTCAGATAAGCTATACATAGCCTATGATGATATAGAACCCCAATTTACAATTGAATCCTCTCCCCGCATAAACATAGGTTATGCAGAAGAAGCCATAGATTATCCCTGGCGGTTTTACATGAAGGATAATACCTATGTATCTAAATCAAAATAATTATGGGCTGCTCAATCCCGAACACGACCTTCGCTATGTTCGAGATTGAGCAGCCCTTTTCATTTTACTTAACCTTTACCAAAACATAAAATTCTGTGCTGTTCACCACAGTATATCCGGTGTTTATATCCGTCTTGCCGGATAGGCTTATAAAGATGATTTTCACTTTTACATTTTCGTTTTCTTCAACTAAAGTCATTTCTTCAGGCGGTACTTGATTATCCTTTGAGATAAAATATTTGCCGGCAAAGCCTTGTGCAAAGGTATTCAGCTCCTTTTGATATACTATCTTATCATCCTTGCTTATTTTTAAAACTGATGTAGCGTAATCATAGGACAACTTAAAGGGATAATCGGTGTTCAAGCCGGAATTATACAGATACCTTGAATCAAACATTTGGTCATAGCCGCTTATATCCACACCGGCTTCGGTTTGGCTCCTGGAAAGATAGAAATACCCTTCAGGTGATATAGGTTTCTCACCTTCATATTCAAAGCCGAATACCTTATTCATATCCGCCGTTTTAAAACCTTCAGGCAGATATTTAACGTCGATTAAGCTGTGATTTTCATCGAAATAATCCAATATCCTGCTTAACTCATTTTTATCTTCATAAGAAATGTTTGACGGCGCAGCTGTTATCTGACCGTAATTCAGCATATTGTTTCTTATCAGTATTTTCTCAAACCTTTTGTTCTGGCTTGCCTTTGACAAGGAATAGCTGCTTAAGGGACCAAATACTGAAATAACCGCAATTATGGATAAGCTCAAAAGAACTATTATGTTCCGCTTAGTTTTAATAAAGGAAAAATACAGCATTACGCCTGCTGCCCATAAGCCCAACATAATTACAAAATACCTGTTTTCCGTCAAACCGTAGGCATTAACCCTTATTCCCATGGATACAAACATCATAATCAATATGGGAAGGATGATTTTAGGAGCAAAAACAATGAACCTTTCCGCCCATTTACTTACGTTTTTGATTGGGGTTATAAAAAATATAACTATAACAACAATTGCCGAATACCACAGTACCAGATGGGAAACCAAACCCACAGGCCATTGCCGTGTTACTATTATTTTTACGAAATATATATACAATATTGTTGTATATACCGTCAGCAAAGGCATTACGATATATAGAATAAGAATCCTGAAGAGTTTTGGGTAGCTTTCATTTGGAATTTCAACTTCCCTCTCGGGTATGCCTGCCAGAAAATATGAAGGTGAAAAAATAAAGACCACGAAGAGCCAGGTATAATAATAAAGTTCTCCTTGTATATGGATTCCAAGAAGCTTATCTACCGTAAATAAAATTGCCGCAAGTCCAAGATAAAGAACTATGGAATAAATAACGGTGGTGAAAAAGCCTGTAAAAATCCTTATAATATACATTTCAAACTGCTCTTTTTTAAGCATATAAGGAATGTAAAGAAAACCCAAATACAGTGCCAGGCTTACGGCGATATATCTTGTTATTGATACCATCTCAACATCTTTTAAAAGGAAGAAATAGTAAAGTACAAGTAATAATGCTCCTCCTGCGTAATATGCAATAAGGTTAAAAATACTTTTGCTGCTTCTTTCCAAATATACTTTAATACTGAGAGACAAAGGGATACCTAAAGCAAAAATCATTGTTATTCTCGTTAAAAGCTCCCGCAGCTCACTTTGATATGGCGGCCGGGTCTCATTCATATAAATGAGCATCACCATAGTCGCAGCAGAAAAAATGATGGGGACTGGAAAACGCTTTAAGCTTCTGTATAGTCCTACTATTATACTTTTTATGGCTTCAACTGGTTTCATATATAACTCCTTTTCACTAATACAAAAATAGTGCACCTAATTATAATATTATCATACCGGTGCACTCTTATTATTTGACGAAAATTTATTTTAGATGTTCCCTTTTTAAAATTTATGCCAGTTCCAAGGCTATATCCATCATCTGTGTGAATGAATTCTGCCTTTCCTCTGAAGTGGTGGCTTCGTGTGATACCAGGGAATCCGAAACTGTTAATATGCAAAGTGCGTTTACGCCGGCACGAGCAGCATTCATATATAGGGCTGCCGCTTCCATTTCCACTGCTAAAACGCCCATCCTAGCCCATTTCTTCCAGTCCTCCGGGTCATCATCATAAAAGGTATCCGACGATAATATATTCCCTACCTTTACATCGATGCCTTTTTGTCCGGCAATATCCACAGCTTTCCTTAACAATTCCCAGGAGGCTACCGGTGCAAAGGTTCCCGGAAGGTTGTACTGATTTGCATAATTGGAATTGGTGCACGCTGCCATACCGACGACGATATCCCTCACCTTTACATCCTTTTGCAAGGAACCGCAGGATCCTATTCGTATAAGGTTTTTAACACCGTAAAAATGTATAAGTTCATAGGAATATATGCCGATTGAGGGCATGCCCATTCCCGTCCCTTTTACCGATATTTTTTTTCCTTTGTATGTACCCGTATAGCCGTACATATTCCTTACGCTGTTGAACTGTACGGGATTATCAAGATAGTTCTCAGCTATGAATTTTGCCCGCAGCGGGTCACCGGGTAATAGCACCGTTTCTGCTATTATCCCCTTCTCTGCCACGTTGATATGAGGGGTTGGAATCATATTTATCACTCTCCAAATTAAAAATTACAGTCCCAGGCTTTTCTCCAATTTTTCCTGATCAAAATCTATTATTAATTCATCTTCTACAAATATAGTGGGAATGCCCACTCCGCCTGCACTTTTAACTGCATCATACATGGGGTTTATATCCCTTACTTTTAGAAAAGCTTTCAAATTAGACAATTCCTTGCTTATATCGTGATATTCATATCCAATACCTTTCTGTGAAAGATAATCTATAAGTGCGTTAGTATCCCCGCAAAGATGGCTTCCGTATATGACTATTTTTTTCATAAATACACTCCTCATATGACTTTTATTTTATTGTATCATTATTAAACTCAATAGTATAGTCAATCAAATTCATCCCCGTTATTCCATGAAAGCTGTCATATACCTTACAGATATCATTCCTCTTGTCAAACATATGAATATATAGCTATAATATTTGAAAAGCTATATAATGCCATTTGCTGACGTAAATACATTATATGTATTAATCATAAATAAAATTTTAAGGATGTGACTATTATGAAGCCTGTGCTTATGTTTACATTGAATGCATGCCCTTATTGCCAGCGGGCTCTGTCCATGGTGGAGGAATTAAAAGAGAACAATCCGGAATACAGAAAAATACAGATAACCATAATAGATGAAGGAAGACAGCCGGAAATAGCAGATAAATATGACTATTTCTATGTACCTACATATTATGTAGACGGAGTTAAGGTGCATGAAGGGGCTGCCACACTGGATATGATTAAAAAAGTACTTGATACGGCAATGGAATAAGGCACTCTGCCTTATTTTTTTATACCAAATTACCCATTATTGTGAAAAAACTTATCGAAATATCGTTATATTATAGTATAATTTAATAAAAGGAGGGTGTTTATGATGAACAAAACAAATAAGGCTTTGATATCAGTATTGCTTTTGGCAATTTTGATTATACCTGCAGGCTGTAGAAAGGACCCAATCATAGTATCAAACAGTCCAAGCCCCACAGTAACTAAAACACCTGAAATAACCCCAACTCCTGAAGTTACTCCATCCATTACCCCAGCTCCCGAGATTACCCCTACTCCGGTGATTGAAATATCTGATGAGCCCACCGATGAGGAGAAGGATATTTTAAACGCCAAAGCACTGCAGATGATAAACATAATGCATACCGGTGACGATGTGTCATTGAAAAATATTTCCCGCCCCCAGGATTATAACAGGCTTTTAGAATACATGAACATAATGGAGAGCAACGAGCTTAAAGAGGCTGCTATTTCCGGATATCACAAAAACAGCGCCAGTGAAATAATAGTTTTTGCCGAAGTATATTTTTCTCCCGAAGGCTACGGCCAGTTTTATGAAATGAAATTCAAAAAATACGATGATCAATGGTATCTTACGGATATAGGCTTCGATGCATAAACATAAGGCTGCACACATAGTGCAGCCTTTATAATCCTCAAGTGTATTTATATAATAAGAATTAATGCGAAATATATAACAGAAATATTATCTGCTTTCTTTGATCCCTTCTGTCATAGTCTTGGTTGATTCAAATATGGCTTTTAACTTATGCTCTTTATTTCTTCTGGTAACTCCCAAGTTATCGAATTTTACTCCCTTGTTGTGGTCAACAAATCTCTCCATACTTGACAGGCAGGACATTACACCATTACCTGAGCCGCCTGCTGCTGCCACTATGATAAAAGGTTTACCGCTTAAAAAGCTGCCTGATTTCTTAAAGGCCTCACATCTTCTCAGCCTGTCTAAAAAAGCCTTTGTACTTTCGCTCATGTCTCCCCAATAAACAGGAGTGACTATGACAAACCCATCCATTTCCTTAAGAGTAGCATGAAGGTCCTGGAAATCATCCTGCACCTGGCAATAATGCTCGTCCCTGCAAGTTCCCCAGCCGCCGCTGCATGCATGACATAGGCCTATGTTCATATCATTCAATCTTACATGATAAACTTCAGCACCTGCGTGAGCAGCGCCTAACCCTGCCTGCTCGCCGCATGCTGCCGTTAAGCCGTTTTTATTTGGACTACCGGTAATAACCATTACTTTCATTTTTTTCTCCTCCCCTTTTATATCAAAAATTATGAAACCTTAAATTCAGCCCTGCTCCCCCTGTCAGTTATCATTACTTCCAGTCTGGCATCTATTCTTTCTTTCAATTCGGGAACATGGGATATTATACCTACAAGGCGTCCGCCTTTTTGAAGGTCAATCAATGTTCTTATAGCAAAGTCCAGTGATTCCGGATCCAAGGTACCAAAGCCTTCATCCACAAAAATAGTATCTAAGCTTATTCCTCCTGAATATGACTGAACAACATCAGCCAGGCCCAGTGCAAGGGATAGAGATGCTAGAAAGCTTTCTCCGCCTGATAATGTGGTTACTGACCGCTCCACACCCGTATATGTATCAAATACCTCAAGCTCCAGCCCGCCAGCCGAATTTTTTCTTGCCCTGTCCAGTGTTCTTCGAAGTTGATACCTGCCTTTGCTCATAAGTTTCAATCTTTCAGTTGCCGCATATGTTATATCATCCAGCAAGGTTCCAAGTACAAACCTTTGAAAAGTCATACCATAGCCGTTTTGCCCTGCGGAAACATTGGAAAGATGTCCAACAACCGAATATTTTTGTTCTTCTATAACTATTTTTTCTTCCAGCTCATTTATTTCAGAATGAGTTTTCTTATAATCTCCAATGGTTTTTGCCAGGCTTGATTCTTCTTTTATGGCTTCTCTAAACTCGTCCTCAGCACTTTGAAGTTCTTTTTCCATTACTTCCAGATCCTGTAGTGTGATATCACGGGAGGCATTTAAGGCTTTTGCATAAGCATCCTCAGCGGATTTTATTTTGCCTTCATAGCTTTTTATATCTTGTTCCATGGTTGTTATGGCAGTTTCAGTCATCTTGGCGCTTTCATAATCACTGTATTTTTCAAAGCCGGCTTTTTTCAAGCTCTCACTGAATCGGGCTCTCTCTTGGTTGTACTTTACTACGGCTTCCTCCAAGGCAATCTCAGCACTTACCTTCAATGATTCTGCCTGAGTCAAAAGGCGGGAGGAATCCTCATATTCCTTATTGGCTTTATCAAAGGCTTCCTTAAGTGCATTAAAAGCATTATTAGCTTTCAAAGTCTCTTGTTCCAGCGCTTCCAATGTCCTTATTGCTTCAGGTATGTTATCTTCCATTCCCTTAAGAGAACCTAAGCTTCTCTGATATTCATCATTCTTTGAAGCAAAAATATTTTCAAGCTCCAAAAGACTGTTTTTAATATTCTGCTCCAGGATTTCCTCATTTTTAAGCTCCTCTTTCAAGGCATCAAGCTCTTTTGCCTTAATCTCAGCTTTCTCATATGCTTTTTTAACATTTTCCAACTGGACATTAAGCTTTTCGATATCTATATCCTTGCTTTCCTTAAGTTCTGCTTCAAGAGCTTCTATGGATGCTTCCAGCTTGCTTTTCTCTTTAGTCACTTCATCCAAAGCATCTTTTCTATTGTTTTTCTCTTTTTCCAGCTTTTCTACCAACGATATTTTTTCTTTCAGCTCTATTTCTGTGGGAATGGCTTCATGGGTTGTGGCCAAATTAGGATGATGAATGGATCCGCATACAGGGCAGGGCATGTTATCTTTAAGCCCTCTAGCCAAAATAGCTGCCTGTCCTTTATTCCACAGCTCCTGAAGCGAAAAGTATTCTTCTTTTTCTTTAATATATTGTAAACTTAATTTCTCATATTCCTGAAAGGCGACGGAATGGGTTTTAAATACGTCGTTAAGCCTTATCTTAAAATTATCAAGGCTGTTTCTTTTTTCCAGCAGTATCATGTTTTTGTTAAAAACATCTTCAAAAATAGGTAACTTTAAAACAATCTCTTCGGCTTCTTTTACTCTTTGTAAATTAATCTTTAAATTTTCTTGAATTTTTATATGCCTTTTATGAATATTGTCTTTGTCCTTGGCTATTTTGTCAACCTCTATTTTAAGGTTTTCTATGGAATTTCTGTAAGTTTCTAAGGACGCTACCCTATCCATATAGCCTTCAAGCTCTATTACAGTCTTTCTTTTGGCCTCTCTCTCCCTTTCTCTCTCTTTTTCTATTTTAAATTTCTTTTCGATTATTTCATGATTTTTTATGGCTATGTTAAAAGCTTCAGTTTTATTATTTAAATCCTCCCCACACCTTTTCTTATCTTCACTTCTTAGGCGAGTGGCTTTTTCAGTCTCCCCTAATGTCGCAGCTTTCCTGGCATTTTGAAGCTGAATCCCTTTAGCATCATAATCTTCAGATAAAGCTTTTAAAGCTTCTAAATCCTGAAATCTCTCTTCCAGATCCCTTAACTTTTCGTTCCCTTCCCGGGCTTTTATATGGTTATCCTGAAGAGACTTAACCTTTTTATTCTTCTCCTTTAATATCAAGGATATATTGCTAAGCCTTTGAGTGCTTTCAGCTATGAGCCCCTCCACCTTTGATACATCCCCACAGCCCAAAGTTTCAAGGCACCATTTTCTTCTTTCTTCCTTTTTCATAATGGAGTTTCTAAGCTCTTTTGCCGACTCTTTTAATATTTCTTCGATTTTTCTGTAAACCTCTGTATGAAAAATCTTTTCCATTATATCCTGGCGCTCTTTGGAATCAGCCGTAAGAAGCTTTCGAAACTGCCCCTGGGGAAGCATTATTACCTGACGGAACTGTTCGCTTTCAAAGCCTATAATTTTTTTTACCTCATCTGTCACCTTGCTCCAGCCGCTTATTATAAGCTCTTCTCCGCCTTCTTTAAGCCTCCACATGACTGCTTCTGAATTTTGCATTGTGGTACCTATCCCCGCCCTTTTTAAACGCTCCTGCTCGGGGATTCTCTTTATTCTGTATTTTTTATCCTTAAGCTCAAAATCAAATACCACTTCTGTAAGGGTATCCAAATTGGCATAGTGACTCCTTAGGCTTTTTCCGTCCTTCTCGGCGCCACTACTGTCCCCATAGAGGGCAAAGCATATTGCATCCAATATGCTGGTCTTTCCTGCTCCCGTAGGCCCGTGTATTAAAAATATACTGTTGTTTTTAAGGTCGGAGAAATCAAGAAGCTGGCAATCCGCATAAGGTCCGAAAGCGCTCATTGTTAATTTAAGAGGTTTCATATCAATCCCACCTCAATGCACCATTATGTTTGGACAGTATTTCTTCAAATGCCTTTAAATGCTCATCGCTTATTTTACTGTCTGTAACCTGGTTAAAAAAAGATGAGAACAAATCCTTTATATCCATTTTCTTAAAATTCGAATCCGGGCCTCTTAATTCGGTGCTTAGAAGCATCTGAGGCCTTTCTATGTGAAGGGTGTTAGGATACACTCTTCGTATCTTTCCCATAGCATCTAAAATGGCTCCTTCATCCTTTAAAGTCACCATCAAATAATCTTCCTTATTCTTGCACTCCTCGGGGTGGTTCAATAAATCCTCAAGATACCCTTCTATACATCTTACATCCCGCTTTGGCCTAAGCTCTATCTTTTCTATTGATACAGTACCTTTGCCGTCCATCTCTATAATCGGAATATGCTTTTTCTGATCAGCCTCCGAAAAGGAATACTTCATAAGAGATCCTGAATATCTGATTGTCTCTGATGTTACCTTTTGAGGCCTGTGAAGATGTCCTAAGGCTACATAATCAAAGTCTTTGAAATAGGATGAATCCACCACACTTGTGCCACCTATGGAAAGAGGCCGTTCAGACTCGCTTCCCTCTCCCCCTGCTACAAAGGTATGAGAAATCAGCACATTCCTTTTGGACTTATCCATATTATCCCCAATGGCAGCTATGATTTTTTTCATGGAATCATCATGGCTGTGAATTTCTTCATCCTCCAATACTTCCCTGATAATCGCCGGTTCGGCGTAAGGAAGGGAGTAAAAAAATACGGAACCGAATTTATCTTCGATAATCAAAGGATTTATATTTTTAGAAAATCTTCCCGTTACATTAAGCTTGGAAGGGCCCATAAGGCGGGAGCCGAAATGTATCCTGTCGGCACTGTCATGGTTTCCTGAAATCATTATAATTGGTATCCTGAAATCTAAAATTATCTTTGAAATAGTTTCATCCAGCAGGTTGACGGCTTCAACGGGGGGCACAGAGCGGTCGAATATATCCCCCGCCACCAAGAGCACGTCAGGTTTTTTATCCTTTATAAGAAGAGTTAACTCCTCCAATATATAAGCCTGGTCCTCAGTCAAATGAACTCCGTGAAATATCCTGCCTAAATGCCAGTCTGAGGTATGAATTATGCGCATTTTCCCAACCTCCCTTTACTTAGTATTTTAAAACCTGCCCGTTATAAAAAAGATAAATGTATTTTTCCTTTACTTTTTTGCCTGTCATTTGCTCCAATGCATTTTTGTAATATTCAATCTGAGATTTATATTTTTGCTTAATTAATTCTAAATTGTCATCATTCACATAATCCGTCTTGTAATCTAAGAGTACCAATCCATCTTCTTCTTCGAAATAGCAGTCTATTATACCTTGAAGAAGTATTTTCTCATCCTTATATTTATCATAAGGCAAGCCTTTAAACACTTCTGTGCTGTCAATCTCCATATAAAAAGGCATTTCCCTTCTTACATTTTTGGCAAAATTAAGCCTTTTGCCAATGGGAGATTCAAAAAACTCAATTACTTTTTTAATGTTTACCGTCTTAGCCTGAACTTCGGTTAAGAGTTCACTGTCAACCAGCTCTTTGATTAATGCTTCCACATCCTGAGTCTTAAGTATCTTACCCAAATCCATGTGCTGCATTATGCTGTGCATCACCGTTCCCCTCTCAGAAGCGGATAAATCCGACTTTTCCTTCATAAATGAAGGAGTTTTATTTATAGGCTCCTCAAATATGCTTTGGGTATATTCATCATCAATATTTGTACCCATTCTCTTTTTAAGTTCAGTGACGGATAACTTGGCCGGAAGCTTTGAAGCATAGCTATAGCCATATACCCAATTAAGCCTTCTTACAACTTCATGGGCCAGAGGGCTTGTCTCTTCCTCTTCTTCCGCCTCATCCATTACGGCAGTTTCTTCTTCGACCTTTTCATTCCTGCAGGATAAAATATCCTTCATTTTATGGAATTTAACTTCCCAAAGTGAAGGGTCATCGATTATGGCTTCCATAGGCATATCCATAAGATTAGCCGCCTCCCTTAATTCATTCAGGCTCCTGTGCTTTAAAATGACAGGGAAGATCCAGTGAAGAAAATTTTTGCTATTTATAACATGGTATTCGGGAATTTTTATCCCCAGCCCATCAGCAGCTTTTCCACAATATCCACATAACTTATCAACATTGTTAACAGTCCCCGTCAAAATCAACTTTTCCCGGGCTCTTGTCAATGCAACGTAAAGTATCCTCATCTCTTCAGATAAGCTCTCAAACCTTATCTTCTTCTTCAAGGCCTGCTTTATAATGGTCTGATAGCGGTATCTCATCTTATTGTCCACAAAATCAGGCCCCAAGCCCAATTCATGGTGAAAAAGCACCGGGCTGTTCAAATCCCTCATGTTAAATTTTCTCCCTAAGCCGCTTAAAATTGTAACGGGAAACTCCAGCCCCTTGCTCTTATGGATGCTCATAATCCTTACCACGTTTTCGTTTTCCCCCAGGATTTTAGCACTCCCCATGTCTCCGCTGCTTTTTTGAAGCTTTTTAATGAAATTTATAAAGTTAAAAAGGCCTTTTAAGCTTGTGCTTTCATATTCCCTTGCCCTTTCAAAGAGAATGCGCAGATTTCCCTGCCTTTGAATACCCCCCGGCATGGCGCTGGCATAGGCATAATAGCCCGTCTCATTGTATAGAAACCAAATAAATTCGGAAATAGGCATATTCACAGCCTTATCCCTCAACTTTTCAAGAAACTCCAGAAACTCACGGCATTTCTTGCCCAAATCATCCTCTGCCTTTGTCTTTTCCTTTATAGCCTCATAAAAGGTTTTATTAGCGGCCGCCATCCTTGTGTCCAACAGTTCCTCCGGGCTGAAGGGGGCAATGGGTGAGCGCAGAACGGATATTAAGGGTACATCCTGCATGGGATTATCTATTATCATGAGAAGAGATAAAACCGTCTGTATTTCATCGGTATCAAAATATCCGCTTCCCGTATCCGCAAATACAGGTATTCCGGCATTTAAAAGTTCCTCCGTAAAGATTGGCGCAAAGGAGGATGTGGCCCTCATAAGTATTACAATATCCCTGTATTCCACCGGCCTATAACCATTTATGTTTTTATCATATACCTTAAAGCTCTTTTGCCCATTTCTATATAATAAATTATTAATCCTCTCTGCCACCATCATAGCTTCTAATCGAACGCTATCTATATCCTCCTGTTCCTCATCCACCTCAACTACCTCTTCATCCTCATTTTCCTCTTCCTCTTCTTCTACCTTGTCTGACTCGATTATATGAAGTTCAATAGGCCCTCCGCACAAAGCCTCTTCATCCTCAATTTCCGGATAATCAGCTCCCGGATTTAACTTTTCATCATCCGTGTATTCAAGCTCTCCTATTGTCTTTGACATCAAGCCTTTGAATACATAGTTAACGCCGCCGATTACTTCCTTCCTGCTCCTGAAGTTTTTATAAAGTAGTATCCTTCTTTTCTTCCCATTATCGTCATCGGAATATGTATTGTATTTATGAAGGAAGAGCTCTGGCTTTGCCTGGCGGAACCTGTAAATGCTCTGCTTTACATCCCCAACCATGAATATATTGTACTGGCCTACAGGCACCTTTGAAATATTCGTTAAAATAAGCTCCTGAACCATGTTGCTGTCCTGATACTCATCTATTAAAATCTCTTCAAATTCGTCACGATATCTCACTGCCGCCTTTGAAGGCGTGACAATTTTCCCTTCTCTTTGGGTGAGTATTTGTATGCAGTAATGCTCTATGTCGTTAAAATCTATTACTCCCTTTTCTCTTTTCTTGAGGTTATACCTTTGAGAAAAAAGCACAACTGTATTTACCAATGCCTTCATATCAGGATGCATTTTTTTCATCTGTTCCTTTATTTCATCCAAAGTAAGCTTTAATACATCCCGGCTTTTTCTTAAAGCTTCCTTAACAGAATCTCTTAGGTCCTTCGCAATCTCCTGAACCTCTTTGTCAGCCTCTTTCTTAACCCGGGGAAGCCTTTCAAATTCAAAGGAATTAATAATGTCTCTTAATTCATCCCAGGAACCGCTACTTTTATTTTCTATTTCCTGCAAGGCCCTGTATTCATTTAAAATATGTTCGTAATAATTTTCAAGGCCGGAAGCGCCATCTAGCATGTCCGCCGCCTTTTTCATATTGCTTATGATGCCTGATAACTCAATTTTAATGTCTTCCCTTAAAATATCCGCCCATATGGAGGAGTCAAAATCAAAATCGCCATCCACATCAAATCTTTCCGCCACCTCATAAAGCCATTCCTCAGGGTAGGGCATGGCCTGAGAAAAACCATATAATTTAAGCACCATCTCTTTTAGAGAATTATCGCTTTTGTTACCCCCGAAGCTGTCCACCAGGTTTAGAAAGCCCTCATTTAGGCCCTCTTCATACCTTTCATCAAATACCTCTTCCATGGCTTCCTGCTTTAATAATACCGATTCTGTTTCGTCGGCTATTTTAAAAGCCGGGTCCAAATCCAGCATATGAAAATTGCTTCTTATGACTTCAAGGCAAAAGCTGTGTATTGTGGTTATGTGAGCACGGCTCAATAGTGCCATCTGCCTTTGGAGTTTTTGGGAATCCGGCTGTTTCTCTAAAACTCCTGATATGGCATTGCCTATTCTCTCTCTCATCTCAGAAGCTGCCGCGTTTGTAAAGGTCACCACCAGCAATTTATCTATATCAACGGGATTATCGGCATCCATTATTCTCTGAATTATCCTCTCGACCAGTACGGCAGTCTTTCCGGCGCCGGCAGCAGCGGCTATAAGGAGGTTACTGTTTCTCGCTTCTATTGCTTTTTTCTGTTCAAGGGTCCACTTTGCACTGCTCATATGCCGCCTCCTTCCTGCTTCAAGGCATCCCATATTTCATCCCTGCTCTTGTCCTTAATCACTCTGTAGCTGTTTGCCCTTATGGTAACATCAAACCTGCATATGGATTTATAGCTGCAAAAATCGCAGGGAGTGTTCTTACCCTTTTTGTAAGGCTTTATGGTTATGTTACCTAAAAGCATATCCTCGCAAAGGCTAATAATCAACTTTCTTACATGGCTTCTTAAGTCATCAAAATTCTCCGCATCAGCTGACGACGAGGCAGCGCTTAAGGTACCGTCAGCCTTAATCATGGCAGGTATTATAAGGGAGCTTTTGTCCATGTCCTTATCCATCTGCTTTATAATCCTCACATCAGATAGTAAAAGCCCCTTCATCTTGAGCCTTTTCATAATCTCCGTCTCTATTTCCTCTAAAGATAACTCACCTTCTGTGGATATCATAGGATCGTCTATTTTAAAATACAATATGCCTCCGGGGAAGGCCTTCTTGCCGGTCTTTTTTGATTCATATTCCAACAGGGCATCCAAATAAATCAAAAGCTGCAGCTCCAGTCCGTTATATATGTCGGATAAATTAAAGCTTTTATTGCCCGATTTATAGTCGATTATTCTGACATATATTCCTTCTTCCGTTTCAAGCTCATCCACCCTGTCTATCCTTCCTATTAGATTTACTTTTTCCCCCGATGGAAGGGTCAAGATTATAGGCGGATATTCCTTGCTCTGACCGAATATTATCTCATGGCCTTTAGGCTCAAAATTTCCCTTTTTAATGTGCATGGAAATGAGCCATACCGACCTTAGTATTATCTTCTTTAGCCTGTTCTTCAAATATTTATACCTGGCAGAGCTTGAAAGTATGGAACCGGAGGCCTCATTTACCGTATCATCCACTATTTCTGATATAGTCTCCTCACACCATTTTTTCTCTAAATCCCTCCAAGACATATTGCTTTTATCAATTAAGGCTGCAAATCTATCCAGTACTGTATGCAGGAATGTTCCGATATCCGGAGGGCTTAATTCGTAAATCCTTCTCTCCTTTGCCTTTAGACCATACTGCACATAATAAGCAAAGGGGCATTGGGCAAACTTCTCCAGCCTTGATATACTGAAATTAAGCTGCTTTCCGTAAATGTTTTTTATTTTATCGGGTCTTAAGGATTCTACCTGGTTTGTGTAGTACCTGGCTGACAGTGCGAAATTAAGCATACCTCTCCATTTATTATCTTTTAAATACCACCTTTTAACATCCCTCCATAGATCGCTTATTTCCCCGGTAATTTCCTTGCGCTTGACTGCAAAAATAAGCTCATTAAAGGTGGATACAGGGCCTGCCACAAGCTTTATCTGTCCTTCCTCACTTTCATCAGATATGATATTACTGTCCTCTTTTATATTGGGAAAAATCTTTTTAATAACCTGAATGACCTGAGACATCCTCATTGTCCTACCTTCGTGATCGGCTATAGGGTAGGATATTTTTAAAATATGCGATGGCATGGAAAATGTGGAGTACACCGTATAATGCTCTTCAAACAATGTCTCCCTTGTATTAGGAGCAAGCTCTAAACCAAGTGTTTTTAAAGCCTCCCTTTCACTGTCGGATAATATGCCTTCTTCCTTTGCACCAACCGGAAAAATACCGTCATTTACCCCCAGTAAATACAATGCCTTTACCTCATGGCTTTTAAGCCGCTCCACGCTTGTTACGGACACCTGGTCTATGGAAGGCGGAATAAGCCCGATTTTATATTCATTAAGTCCTATGGTGAACACATCGGTAAATTCCTCGAGAGTCATCAAATTATCTCCCATTACCTCAGATATCTGCTCCAATGCATCCACGAGCAAATTCCACACCTTTCCGTATTCATCGGCAAAGGATAGCTCACCTTGGTTTTTAAACTTTTCAACCTGATTTTCTATGGTTCCGGGTACGCCCATGACACATAAAAATTCAAAGAGTGCCTTTGATATTTCCACTGCCTTTTTCTTTCCCCTTGCTTCGTTATAAAAATCCAGCAGGGGGCAAATTATCTTGTATCTTATTATATTAATCTTTGCCAAGGCTTCCTTTGCATCCTCGCTTAATTCCTCATCTATTCCCTTATCCGGCCAATAATCCCACTCTTTTTGGTCCACCCACCGCTTTCCTTTTATGCCGCAGGATAGCACATAGTTTTCAATTATGTCTATATCCTCCCTTAAAATTCCTGTAAGATACGTCTTTAAATAGCGGAACACCGATTCATAGGACCAGTTTTTTATAAGTATCTCCATAGCGGATAATATGAGCACTATTATAGGATTGCTTAATATATCCCTTTTTTTATCTATATAGTAAGGAATGGAGTTTTCGGTAAATATGGCACCGATAAGCTTTTCATAACCTTCCAAATCCTTTGTGACAACCGTTATATCTCCATACCTGTAATTTTCATCCCTGCACAGTCTTATAATGTCCCTGGCTGCATATTGTACCTCAGAATACTTGTTCACCGATTTAAAAATGCTTATATCCCCTGTCTCTTCTTCAAATCTATCAAATGGATAGGTATATATGTTTTTTTCAAGATGGCCAAGGGAATTGCTTTCCATAAAACGAAAAGGGGCATTGTTCAATACAACCGGCTCCTCTGCTTTTATTTCTGTCATTTCTGCCATCCTTAAAAGTCTGTCTCTCATATTTTCAATAGGATAAAACTTATCCGTATTTCCCTTTTCAATCGCTAAGCAAAGAGTTATATTGACTTTTCTGGCCTTTAATAAAAGCTTTTTGATTATCATAAGCTGCTGGGGTGTTAACATGGAGAACCCGTCCACCCAGATTTCAGCACCATCGTACAATGTACAGTTATTAAGCTTGTCATTAAGCATGGACAAATCATCATCGCTGTCTATATATTCTTTGTGAAGCTCTTTTTCAAATTCCTCATATATAAGGCTTATATCGTGAGTTTTGCTCCACAATATTTCATTATCCTGCAAATTTTCCAATGTATTTTTCAGCATCTCAGGGGTGATTCCGTAGGTTTTAAGCTCGGTTATCATATCGGACATGGTCTTTATAAAGCCCTGCTCCCCAGCCGCCTTGCCGTATATTTCAAATTGCCCCTTTAGCCTTTTTAATATGTTGTATAAAAGCATATATTTTCCGGCGGTATTCATATGCTTTCTGGTCAATCCGCCGCACTGTGCAAACACTTTGTAAGCCATCCTTTTAAAGCTTAAAACCTCCGCTTTGGCAAGTCCGGTTATGCCGACGGTCTTTAGCAGTCTTTTTTCTGCTTGAAAGGAGTAATCTTCGGGTACAAGAAGAATGGCTTTGGAATTATCCTCACCCTGAATTGTTGCTTTTATATCCCTTAAACAGTATTCGGTTTTTCCTGTGCCTGCTCTTCCCATAATAAACCTTAAACTCATGGCTACCTCCAGAGTATATTGAAACAAGCCGTATCAATTGCCTCATATACAATCATTGACAATAATAGTATAATGTAATTAATAATTCTTAAAAAAGTTACTTATATTATACTATTATTAAGAGTTCTTACATAGTTAATTAGGAGTTGAGACAAGTGTCCGACGTAGAGATTTTGGAAAACAAGCTTAAAGAAAAGGGTTACAAGCTGACTAATCAGAGGAAAGCTATTATAGAGGTGCTCTTTGAACAAAAAGGCAGGTTTTTGACAGCAGAGGATATATTTATAAAAACCCGCGAGAAGCATGCTGACACCAATTTTTCCACAGTATACAGAAATTTAAATATACTGGAGGATACCGGTATTATTCACTTAACCAAGCTCAACAGCGATGCTTCGGTCTATGAGCTTGCGGATACCGACAGCCACCATCATCATATAATTTGTAGGGGATGCGGAAAGACCGAATCAATAGACTTCTGTCCCTTAGAAGAATTAAACACAAAGCTTAACAATAAAAACTTCACTCTTACTGACCACAAATTTGAGCTCTACGGCTATTGCAGGGAATGCGAAAAAATAAATAAGAAGTAACCCAGGTTTACACAAACTTGGGTTTTTATTTAAGGAATATTTAATTGTTTATAAATGGTAAGTTAAAGACGCAATGTGTAGTGTGCTTCTTTCTTATTTGATAATACTTATAAAGTCTTCACACATAATAGGCAATAATCATATGATAGAGCAATATTATGAATTTAGAAGTGAGTCTTCTTGTATGTATATGAAGCCCTCATATATGCGCCAAACTGCAGTTACCTTACCTGATAACCCCACAGATGAGCAAAGACACGAAATGCTTCGTAATGCACTTATTGAAGAAGGAAGACTTGAAGACTATGAGAACATTATACTGCCTATTAGCCCCCCTCCGGAAATAACACGCCACACAAATCCCGGTGAATTTAAGGGTTTAAGGGTAGGTATTGTAGGTGGCGGTGTTGCAGGCATGACTGCGGCCTTTGAACTTAGAAAACTAGGATTTGATATTACTGTTTTTGAACCTAATACTGAAAGAGTTGGGGGTAGAATATACACTCATTATTTTGACAAAGAAAAAAAGCTTTATGGAGAGCTTGGAGCAGGAAGAATACCTGCATCCCACGACACAGTATGGCATTACATCAACTTGTTCAAGTTAGATACAAAGCCAATAATTTCATCAAATTCAAATGCCTATATATATATCAGGGGTATAAGGATACGAACTGACCCTAAAGGTGAAGGTGTTTTTAATAGCGTCTACCCCCGCTTCAATTTAAACTTGAAGGAAGCAGAAACTCCATGGCCGGAGCTTTATAATCAAGTAACTAAACATTATCTATCCACCCTCCCGCCCGAGATAAGAAGGCAGCTCCTCATGATATTGCCGAGGTATAACTATCAAATAGAAATGCTGCAAGATATAAGTACAAGGCAAGCTATGGAGAGATATGGGCTAAGCAGTGAAGCTATAAATCTAATTACCGGTTTAATGCCTTCATTAGGAGGATTGATTGGCAACAGCTACGAATCAGAACTTCATAGTGAGTATACTATAGATTATCAAAATTTATATTCTATTGCTGGAGGAATGGTCAACCTTCCCCTTGCCTTTTATAATTCCTTAATTTCACCTAATCCCAAAGAATATGCCGGCATACCAAGGGAAGCTCTGGGTAAAGTCACCTGGAAGGCTGGATTTGTTGCTAATGGTATTACGCAATCAGATAAAGAGGGAAAAATAACTGTGCGTTATAGAAAAGTACCTGTGCTGGAAGATATTTATGAAGACTTTGATTATGTTATATGTGCTTTACCCTTTACAATATTGAGGGTTTTTGAGTTTTCTCCTGATTTCAGTCAAAGAAAAATGCAGGCATTTAAAGAGATATATTATCAGGACGCTCAAAAGACACTTTTCTTATGCCGGAACCGCTTCTGGGAGAAACAGGGAATATTTAGAGGATCATCTATAACAGATGAAACTATAGGAATGATAGAATATCCTCAAGACCATGCACTCTGCACTGAAAATGATTCTAATCATTCTCCCGATGAACCGGGTGTACTCACAGCTTCATACAATATAGGAAATGATGCCGGTATAATCGGAAACCTCCCTCCAATAAGCCAGTATCATATCATTGGAACCAAAGTTGAACTAGTCCATGGGCTTCCAAGATGGTATTTGCATAAAAATAAAATAATTATTGATTCTAAAACTGTCAATTGGACAAGAGAATCATTTTTTTCCGGCGCATTTCAATTTTTCCTGCCAGGGCAGAAGAGGGAATTTTTGGAAGTTTCTTCAACTCCGGAATATAATAACAGGGTGTTTTTCACAGGTGATCATACTTCTCCCAAAAATGGATGGATACAGGGCGCTCTAAGGAGTGCCATGAGGATTGCCAGCGACGTTGCCTATTATGCCATAATCCACAAGTACAAGACCTGACCACGAAATGTCGTGATCAGGTCAGAGACCGCGGTTTCCATTCAACTTAAACGCTTATTACTTTTCTTTAAAAGTTCCCAAGCATACTCCCTGATGTTATTCCATTTCTTTAAAACTTCTACCCTGTTTATCCCATAAGAGCTTTTCGGAATATTCCCACGTATAGTCCGGTATAATTTGACCATTATTTTTTATAGGCAATACCTTTCTCTCTAATATTTCAATATCATCTGTTCCAATTTTTACGGCTCTATTTTCCCAAAAGTCATAATACTCCTGATTCTCTATATCTTTTGGCCATTTCATTGTCCATTCGGGGCCTGCTTGCCATAAGCCTCCATACCAATTTTCCCATCCCTGATATGTAGTGCTTCCTGCGAAAAATATATAAGAAATTCCCTGGCTGTCAAATATACGGTAGCTTCCTTCATCTACGCTAAATAATTTAACCTCACTGACCAATTTACTGCTTGAATTATCAAAAACAGCCATATAGGCATTATAAAAACCTTCTGCATGGCTTAATTCATCCGATGGCCTGCGAGCAATAACCAACAATTCATCATTACCTTCATTAACAAATGACCCGGGAATTATACCCTCAATAAAGTAACTTTTTCTTTCTCCGGTATTATAATATTTCCCTTGATTTATAAACTTTTGGTCCGGAAACATAGTATTCATTAATTTCATATCATTTATAATGGCGTTGTTCATAGCATCCGATGTTTGCTCTCCTCTTGCTTTACTTTGCATATAATTATAAAAAGTGAATAAAGAAAAGCAAGTTATCGACACTATAATAATTTTATGAAATTTAGTAAAATCCTTTATGAATACTGCAATTTTTTTCATTTCTTTCTCCTTATTTATTAAACCTGCTTTTATGTTCTGTGCTTTATATCTATGACTGCTGCTGGTGCTGTTTGATAATGAGATGTGCTATTAACTGATATTACAGTCATAACATTCTCCACGGCTCTTGTTATAAGGTGAGCTTTAATCATATCATATCTTTCCATAGAATCTTCATTTGAAACATCACAAAAACTCACAAAGCATATTTCTACATTTTCTTTAAATAGCTCTCTAATTATTCCGGGAATCGAACCTCAAAACAAATTCTAAAACCGACCTTAATATCATCAATTTGATATATACCTGAAGTTTGTCCCTGTTTAAAATTATCCAAATCCACCCCCATAATGCTCGCTTATCATAATTCCCTTATAAGTTCACCATTTTGGAAATCAGCTGTACAGAGTTATATTGCTTTAAATTTTGTTCTCTTATAGTTCCTAAAACAATATACATATGATATTCAATATTTTTTAGTTATTGTCCTTACTAATGTCCCGAGAAAAATCTCAAAAAAGGATATCGCAATAAATCCGCTAATATAATCAAGGTTGAAGGTATTACCGAATCCTATAATGAAGCCTATAGGCGCACCGATAAAAAGTACAAATGCCAAAGACTGTCCAATAATAGGGTAGGTAACAAGAAGGCCAACAACAGGTGCATATTCATAAGGGTAATTATCTTCATGAGTTTCGTTGAGTTTAAACTTCCTAACAAAGTATGCTGACAATTTCTTAGAAATGAAAAAATATATATAACAAATCCATACTGTCATAAGTATTGCGGAAAAAATAACCATATTAATCACTCCAATAATTTATTATTAATCCTCGTCTTAATACTTCAAGCGTCAGCATATTTACCATAGGAGCAGCAAGACCTTTCCCTCTGAACAAATCCAAAACATCAATATCGATTGACCACATGGTTTTGCAATCAGCTTTCGCCTTTGCTAAACCAGCTATCGCATCTTTATTAATACAAGAAGCATTTCGGAATTTTGAGAATTAGCATCATATTGCATACCATATTGAGAGCCGTAAAAAATGTAAGTTTTGTATGACTACTGATCTTGGTTACGTCTATTATTTTATCAACAATATCCATAGGATAACTAGTGCCAAATGTATCATAATATTCTGATGTTTGGTCAAACATTTCACTTTCTTTTTCCCAATCCATTATTGCCTCTCTAATTCCGAAGTAGCGATATATGAGTCTTTGCTTGGGATAATAAAAATATACGAATTATTCAAGTTTTAAATATAAGGAATTTCTTTTCCTTCTATTAAGGCTTTCAAATTAGCTAATGACATATTCAATCCTTCCATATTAGTTGAAACTCTGATACCGTCTTCCTCTTTCTCTAATACAAAAGATATGAGTAGCTCCTGACATGAATTTTATTATCAGCATATAAAACTTTTAAATATACGGAAAGGTTTTATATTAAATTAACTCCTTTGCTTCATTAATAAGTCCCTGAAGTATATTTGCTGCTCTTATTGTATTATCCTTGCTTGAAGAAATTAAGGTAATAACTTCATCTATTTTTATCTTGTAATCCTGTGGTTTAATCTTGAAGCCATCAATCATTTTAACAGACTTTTTCTCATTAATGCAATACTCCTCATTCAAAGCAAATATAACTTGATTAAGACAGGAAATACTCCGGAAGCAATGGCCGCAAACATATGAAATATCATCCTTATCTATATTGGCTTTAGCAAACATTAGAGAAAAGGATGCTTCAAACATAAAATATCCAATCATTGCATTTTTTAAATTCTTTGGATACGGTATAGTTTTTGCTTTCAGTTCAGAAATATAATTCTTTGAATCAACTAATACCTTGCAAATGGATATCTCTCCCATATACATAACATTTATATAAGCATGGGGATGTCCAGTCTGATAATTTGGAGAAACCTTTCCCATTAAGCAGTCATCAATTACCTGGGATACGCGTTTTATATTACGGAATAAAAAATCTACATGATACCCCTGAACATAAAGCCATCCTCCGCCATTTACCCATGGACCCCATTCTCCTAAAGATGTAATAATATTCTCTCTATGTTCATCATCTATTTTTTCGGCAATTTTACTGATTTCACTGACTTTAAAACCTTCTGATTCATCATAGTATATTCCGATATCAATATCAGAATCAGGTTGATTAGTACCTCTTGCTCTTGAACCTCCTAAAACAACCCCTATAATGCCTGGAATACCCGCCAGTTCCTCGCCAATCATATTTAAAATTTTTTCTACAGTCATGTATTTTCACCTTCCCATCTAATAAAAAAAGCATCCACATCTATAATAGACTAGTGAATGCTAAACATCTATACCTGATTATATAATTATACACTTATGGATATACGTAAGGTATTTCAGGCGTTGGTATACTTTCTATGTTATCTACCAATATTGCGGGTATTTCTATCTCTTCCTGGGTGTATGTCTGAACGTGTTTTGTCATGAAAAGCTTGCCAGTTACTTTAATCCACTGGTCTTTTTTCGGCATGCTGCCTTCATCTACTTGGCACAGCAAGCCAATAACCTCGGTATCGGCAGCACAGCATGCCATAAGCATTCTGGCTGTGACAAATTGATTTTGCTTGAAGCCTTCATCGGTATATACAAAGCCGGATATAGAAACTTCCTTACCCTGCAAGGCTTCGGCATTTAAGTATATGTCATCCGTTTCCATTACGAAATTGCTTTCATTGATTTCAATTCGAACTTCAGGGAAATTGAACTTATCCTCGTTGCTTCTTGCTGTTGTATTATTCTCAAAAGTACTTTCGCTGATATTATCATTAGCCTGCTGAGCTTGTGCAATACTGTTGTTTTGCGAAATTGTAATGCCTTTTTTCCCAATGATATCGGAATTCAATCCGCCGGGATTTACCGCAAAGCCTAAAATCAAAGGAGCTAAGAATATTAAGAACCCTGGTTTAATGCTTTTGCTATAGCTCTTTCTAAAAATTTTCTTGAGCTGAAAAACCGACAATAGGGCAAAAACACCCAGCGAAAAATATACGTAGCTTAGCATTTTAGGATGTATAAAGGTATTTATTTTTCCTGTTGAAATCAGCATATACAGATATACTGTAAAACCTGTAAGTATGATGAACCATATTAATTCATTTACATTGATTTTTTTCAATTGAAACCACCTCCTAAAATACGAATAAATTGGCTATGGATGCAAGGGAGAAGCATACTGCCGCTATGACAAGTACGAGCCTTAATATGTACTTCCCTTTGAAGCCTGCTGATAACATCAAGGTATTTTTTATATCTATCATAGGTCCGAATATAAGAAATCCAACGATGGAACCTTGTGTAAACTGCCCTGCAAAGGTTCTGGCTATAAAGGCATCGGCCTCTGAGCAAAGGGACAGTATGAAAGCCATTGCAAGCATTACTAAGGTGGATGATATAGTTCCCCTGCCTATTGAAAGTATAAAGCTTCTCGGAACAAAGGTCTGCATGATGGATGCTAAAAAGGCTCCGATTATCAGCATTTTGCCTACGTCGTACAATTCTGAGCCTGTATGCTCTATTACCTCTGAGACCATTGAAAGCCAGCCCCTTTTGTGACCGTGGTCGTGATGCTCATGACCATGGTTGTCATGATTATGTTCATGATGATGTCCGCAGCTGCAGTCCTCGTCCGAATGTTCATGATGCTCATCTTTCAAAGGGTTTTCTTTATCCTGTATTGCAGATACTATGTAACCTACAAGTATTGCGGCTATAAGCCCCATTCCGCCTCTTAAAAGTACGAAATAAGGTTTATCCGAAAAGGCATAATATGTAGATGCCAAAACTACGGGGTTTACTATGGGCACTGCCAGCATAAAAGTGATGGATATATCCAAAGGAACCCCTTTTTTAAGAAGTCTTCTCATAATAGGCACTATGGCACATTCGCATACTGGAAATATTATTCCCATTAAAGATGCCATCAATAACCCCAGGAGTTTATTTTTAGGAATTATCCTTGATATGGTTTGCTCCGATACAAAAACCTGAATTACGGAAGATACAAAGGCTCCTATCATAACAAAAGGTACTGCTTCTAATATTATGCTTATAAATACCGTAGAAAAGCTCTCTATCAAAACATCTCCTCCCGACTAAATTAGGATTGTTGTTACTTATATGTTAGTATGATGTACTTTTGTTATTTATGATTGTTTTCTTAAGGCTTTTTGCTGCTATAATCGTAAGGAGTATTATTATTGATACTAGCACAATGGTACCGCCGGAGGCAAGTTCCATATAGTAGGATATTGTTATACCTGATATAATGGACACTTCGGCAAATAAAACCGAAAAAACGAAAGCTTGCTTAAAACTCTTTGCCACCTGAAGGCTGGCCGCAACGGGTATTACCATCAAAGATGAAACCAAAAGTATCCCTACAATCCTCATGGATATGGTTATTGTAACAGCTGTTATTATGATGAAAAATATATTTATCCCCTTTACGGGAATGCCCGATAATCTTGCAGATTCCTCATCAAAAGCTATGTAAAAAAGCTCTTTGTATAATAATCCTACGGCTAGGATGATGATTACACCAAGGATTAATATCATCCATAAATCTTCCTTTAAAACCGTTGTAATGCTGCCGAAAAGATAGCCGAACAAATCCACATTAAAGCCCTTTCCAAGGCTTATAAGCACAACGGCTACAGCTATTCCAGCCGAAAGAATTATTGCTATTGCCAGTTCGGCATAATGTTCATAGCTTTTTCTTAACTTCTCCATTGCAAGGGCGGCAGCTATGGAAAAAGCCAATGCCATATATAATGGATAAACATTTAAAAGCACCCCGGCTGCTATTCCCGACAGCGCCACATGAGACAAACTGTCACCTATCATGGACATCCTTCTTAAAACTATGAATATCCCGATTAAGGGGCATAAAACACCTATTATTATCCCGGCTATCAAGGCCCTTTGCATAAAACCATATTGCAGCATATCAAGCATAATTTGTTGCTCCTTTTAATGTTCGTGTAAGAGAATTCTCATATTATCACCGTATAAATCCCTTAGCATGTCCTTTAGGGCATGCTCATCCGCAGTATTTTCATGTATGGCTATTTTTTTGTTTCCAAGGCAGGCAACGGTGCCTACCTTTTGTGTTATAACGCCTATATCATGGGACACTATGGCTATGGTTATTTTCAATTCCTTATTAAGCCTGTCTAATAACTCAAAGAATTCCTGCTGGGATTTCACGTCTATTCCTACCGTAGGCTCATCCAAAAATATCATTTCAGGAGAGCTGACCAGAGCCCTTGCTATGAAAACCTTTTGCTGCTGGCCGCCTGAGAGATTGCCTATAAGCCTTTTTGAATATTCCCTCATGCCCACGATATCTAAGTATTTATATACCAAATCCAAATCACTTTTCTTAATGGGCTTGAACAAGCCTATCTTTGAAAAAAGATTAGCTCCCACCACCTCTTCGACGGTGGCAGGAAAGCTTGTATTAAAAGAGGCTGCTTTTTGGGGAACATATCCTATTTTCCCCCAGCCCTTATATGAACTTATATTTTGACCGAAAATTTCTATAGTTCCTTTTTGGGGCTTCATTATACCCAGCATCAATTTTAAAAGGGTGCTTTTACCCGAGCCGTTAGGCCCCACAATTCCTATGTAATCCCCTTCTTCTATTGTAAAATTGATGTTATCCAGAACCAGGCCTTCGCTATATCCAAAAGAAACATCCCTTACACAAACTGCTTTCATAAATTATTCTCCCAATGCTTTCTTCAATACTGACAGATTATCCTCCATAATGGATAAATAATTTTTTCCTGATTTAATATCTTCGTCCGTTAGCCCATCCATGGGATTTAAGACTTCTGTCTTTGCTCCTACCTCGCCTGCAAGAGCCTGAGACAATTTTGGGCTGGTCAGAGTCTCGAAGAATACGTATTTAATTTCTTTGCTCTTTAATATTTCGGTTATTTCTTTCATTTCTTTCGAGCTTGGCTCATCCTGTGAATTTATTCCTCTCAAGGATATCTGCTCCAAATTATATCTTTGAGCCAAATATCCAAAAGCTGCATGAGCCACTACAAATTCCTTGTGCTTTAAGTTCACAAGCTCTTCCTTGTATTTACTGTCCAGAGCATTTAATTTATCTGTAAATTCGTTGTAATTACCTTCATAAAAATCCTTGTTGTCTGCATCAGCCTCAACAAAGGCATTTTTTATATTCTCGGACTGCTTTATTGCAGTCAAGGGATCCAGCCACAGATGAGGGTCATATTCGCCATGAGCATCTTCCTCCTCTTCCTCCTCATGCTCATCCTCTGCATTTGTTAAAAGTTCTATACCCTTTGAGGTATCAACTATGATGAGGTCTTTATTATTTATGGATTCAACCAGTTTTTCTGCCCAGGGTTCCATACCGGCTCCATTATATATTAATACATCTGCTTTTTCAATGTCTGCCATAATTTTAGCTGTAGGCTCCCAGTCATGGGGTTCAGTACCTGCAGGTATCATTTGCCTTAAGTCTATTTTATCCTTGCCTATATTTTGTGCAAAATCATACATTGGATATATGCTCGTATATACAATTAATTTCTTCTGCTGTGCATCCAAAGATGGTTGTTCATTATCTTTGTTTTGCCCCGCATCTTTAGTGCTGCTGCATCCGGAAGCAACCAGCAGGAGTATTGTCATCATAATGCTTACAACACTTTTTATTTTGCTCTTCATCGATATCCACACCTCTTTAAACCTTTTATATTTCAATTTAAAAGCATACTTTTTCATAAAGTAGTATAGCATTTATAAATGGCAAATGCAAGTCATTCGCATTTGATTGGTTCTTATATTTTAATTGTTCCATTATATACATTTTATAATCAACTGAATAAAGACTTTGAAGGTGATGTATGATACAATAATTTATAATGGTGTAGCCATTTTAAATTATTTTTGACATAAAAATTACGAAGTAATTTTTATGATATAATAAATCCTTTCGGGATTTATTGCGACATGAATTTTACAAATTAAAATTCATGATACAATGTTAAAAAATAGTTTTACTGGAGGTAATTTATGAATAGTTTAAAAGGTACAAAGACTGCTGAAAATTTGCTTAAAGCCTTCGCCGGAGAATCTCAGGCAAGAAATCGTTACACATTTTATGCATCTGTTGCTGATAAAGAAGGGTACAAGCAGATAAAAAATATTTTTATTGAAACTGCCGACAATGAAAAAGAGCATGCAAAAAGATTTTATAAATTTTTACTGGAAGGATTCCAGGGAGAGCTTCCTCAGGAGATTGAAATAACGGCATCCTTTCCCGTTGCTCAGACTACAACTGTAGAAAACCTCAAAGCTGCGGCTCACGGTGAAAACGAGGAATGGACAATGCTTTATCCCGAGTTTGCAAAAGTAGCCCGTGAGGAAGGTTTCGATGAGATTTCAAAGGTATTTTTAACAATATCATCAGCGGAAAAAAGGCATGAAGCAAGATACTTAAAGCTTGCCGAAAACATAGATAAGGACAAGGTATTTGCAAAAGATGAAAGAGTTATGTGGAAATGCACAAACTGCGGATATGTCCATGAGGCAGCTTCTGCTCCTGATTTATGTCCTGCCTGCGCCCATCCTCAATCTTATTTTGAATTGTTTGTAGAGACATATTAATGTATAATGCCGTCGGCTGAGCCGGCGGCATTTCTTTACTTTTATTGTAAATTTATTAATAAAAAACTTAGTATTATTTTTCATATATAATCTATTATATAAATATAAGGCTTTATTATAAATCATAAGGAGTTGTATTATATTTGAGACATTATTTTTATCCTAAAGTATCTCAATCCGTTATATTAGTCCTTATATCCTTTTTACTTCAGGTGCTTGCCGGAGTTCTAATGGCATTTCCTCTGATAGCAGGCTTTGACGATGCAAACCTTGTACCCGTAGTATTTACTCTTTCCACTTTGACAACGGGCATTACCGCCCTTATTGGCCTTCGCAAGAGCAAGCTCAGCTTAAAAACCATTTTCAAAAAACCTGAGCATAGACTAAATATCCTGCTTTCATTGCTGCTTTTTTTAGGGACCTATTGCTTTGTAATTTTTTTCGCCCAGCTTGTTAGTCAGTTTATACCTTCAGATCCACAGGATGAACAGCTCTTTGAAACAGGCATGACCTCTTTCTTTGGTATATTATCAATTGTTTTCTTAGGTCCCATATTCGAAGAAGTATTATTCAGGGGCATAATATTAAGAGGATTGTTGTTAAACTACAGCGTAAGAAAAGCTCTTATAATATCTTCCGTGCTCTTTGGCCTTATTCATTTAAATCCTGTACAGTCCTTGACTGCCACAGTTTCCGGATTGATGTTAGGCTGGGTATTTATAAAGACGGGCTCATTATGGATGAGTATATTGGTTCATATTCTCAACAACGGCTTTACAACCATTATTACCAGGCTTTTAATGGTCTACCTCAACGCCGATGTAAGCATATTGTGGATATTGATACCCGGATTCATACTGGCTCCGACTGCCCTATATCTTTTACGCAAAAAGCCTCATGGTATAGGATATCTTTTTGAATACAGGGATGCGGTATTGAGTGAAATTGCTGAAGAAGAACTGACAGCAGATGCTTCCATGGATTATCAAGCTGAAAAAAAGCACTCGGGCTTTGGAATTGCATCCTTTGTTATTTCAATGGTCTCATTGACAATGTTATTTGGTCTTTTCAGCATGTATTATATGCTTGAAGGCCTTATTCAGGATTATTTTATGGATAGAGCTCTTGCTCTTTTAATAGTTGGTTCATCCTTGCTTTGCCTTTTAGGATTTATACTTGGAATTGCAGGTATATTTCAAAAAAACAGGATGAAGATATTCTCCATCCTGGGATTGGTATTTAATGTTATAGTGATTTTATCATTTATTGGTTTTTTTATAATCGGGGCTATGGCAGGATGATTCTTTCGATTTCATCCATACTGTATATCCCATCTTCATCCTGCCTGCCAATTATAATAAGCTTTATGCCAAGCTTTTTGCAGGCAGTGACCTTTTCTTCTGTACCACCTATTTTTCCGCTGTCCTTTGTCACCACATAATCCGCATTATATTCTTTGAACATGGCAATATTCATTTCTTCTGAAAAAGGGCCCAAGACAGCTACTATATCCTTCATTAAAACACCGTATTTTACGCATTCTTCTATGCTTAAAAGGGAGGGGAGCACCCGGTATACAAACCTGTTATCCCCCTTTACCTTTTCAAAATCCTTAATATTTTTAGAGCCTGTGGTAAAGAATACGCATCCCTTTACATCCTTTAAATACTCAATACACTCCTCATAAGAGCTTAAAAATATGCATTCGTCATTTATATCCGACTTGCCTCTCACAAACCTTACATATTTTATGCCGCATCTTTGGGAAGCCAATCTGGCATTTGAAGTAACCTCTACTGCATAGGGGTGGGACATATCAATTATCATGTCAACGGAATACTTTTTTATCAAGCCTTCCATACCCTCTTCATTGAGGCGGGACACAATTAAATTCTCATCCTGCAAAAATTCCCTTTCGCCTTCCGTTGCACAGGTAACAATATACTTTACCTTATCCCTAAGCCTCTTTACCAGTTCAACAGCTTCACTGGTACCCCCGATTATCCATATCAAATCATATACCCCCTTGGAGTTATGATGAAATTATCTTTTATATATGTGCTGTTGTTTCCGATTATTACGATAGTCTTCATATCCACAAAATCATAATCTATGGTTTCGAGATTGAAAATTCTTCTTTCATTTCCTTCCCTGCCGGCATTTTTTACCGCACCTACGGGAGTTTGTGACTTCTTATATTTCATTACGATATCAATTGCTTTTTTTAAATGGCCTTCCCTTCCCTTGCTCTTAGGGTTATATAAGGCTATTACAAAATCTGCAGCTGCCGCATGCTCCAGCCTTTTTTCTATTACCTCCCAGGGAGTTAAAAGATCGCTTAAGCTTATAGTGCAAAAATCATGCATTATGGGTGCGCCTAATTCCGAAGCTGCTGCAAAAGAAGATGTCACTCCAGGAATTATTTCAACTTCAATTCCGTCAGCCAGCTCCAAGATAGGCCCTGCCATGCCGTAAAGGCCGGAATCTCCGGTGCTTATCATGCAGGTATCATAGCCTTCCTTAGCCTGCTCCACCGCCATTTTGCATCTTTCAACCTCGCTTCTCATGCCGGTCTTTACAATTTTTTTACCTTCTGTTAAATCCCCTAAAATATCTATATAATAATTATACCCTACAATTACAGGACATTTTTTTATGGTTTCATATGCTCTTATGGTCATATCTCCCCGTCCGCCAGGACCTATACCTATAACATAAAGCTTTGCCATACTATACCTCCTCAGCTACGGCAATTGTTATGCCGTCTATTATTGTTTTATTAACTATGAGCTTTCCTCCCGAAAGATAAGCACAGGGCTCGGCAACGGATTTGACACCCACCTTTTCTTGTACAAAGCTGCTCTTATCAAACATATGCTGAACCTTTTCGATTTCCGCTTCTGTAAAGGTTTTAAAAGGGCATTTAAGTTCATAAGCCGCCTTTATAATTCCATCTTCATCTTTTTTAATATCAATGCTTGCAACGGTTTTAACGGACTTCAGGCTTAAATTATGCTCTTTAAAAACAAATTCAATTGCTCCTAATATCTCTTCTTTGGATTTACCTCTTCTGCAGCCAATGCCTATGTTAAAGACTTTGGGACGAAGAATGCAATAAGGCTTGTTTAACTTAACGTTTTCCTTTGAAGTGACTATAAGGGTTCCTTCAAAGTCACGATCTGATATTTTATCATAATTCAAGCTTGCATTAATTTGGCTTATGAAATTGATAGTTCCTCCATTTACCATGACAGAGGTCAAAACCTTTGCGTCCTTCATGCTTTCAATTATGAAGTTATTACGTTTTGCAAAAACATCCACCGCATCAATGCCTCTATTGTCCGAAGCTGTGGTTATGACGGCCTCCGCATTTAAAAATGAGGAAATTTTTTGCGTCAATTCATTTGCCCCGCCTATATGTCCGGATAAAAGACTTATACAGTATTTCCCCATATCATCGATTACAATTACCGCCGGGTCCTTTGTCTTATCCTTTATATAAGGTGCAATCATCCTGACTGCAATGCCTGCGGCACAAATGAATATCAAAGCCTCATATTCAAGGAACACTTTTTTTATCAAAGTCCTTAAGCTGCTTTTATATTCACTGCTCTTAAATATATCAATATCTATCTTTTCTTTTATCCTTAAGGCTACTTCTTCTCCTGCATTGGAATAAACAATACAGGCTATTTTCATGACTTACCCTCACGGAATCCATGAGTAAATTCAGGATGGTAAAGCAATGACCTTTCATATTCGGTATCTATAAAATACCCAACAAGTATCTGGGCGAAATTCTTAATATTTGCTTCCTTTACCTTTTCTGCAATATCCTTCAAGGTCCCTTTAATTATCCTTTGTTCCTTCCAGGTGGCCTTGTAAATGACTGCGATAGGTACATTGTCGCTTCCGTAGCCGGCTGCAAGTTTTTGCACCACCTTTTCAATATCCTGGACGGATAAGAATATAGCCATTGAGGCCTTTATAGAGGCTAATCTTTCTAAGTCCTCCTTGCCGGGAACTGGAGTTCTTCCTTCCATCCTTGTTATTATTACAGTCTGGCTTACTCCCGGAAGGGTAAATTCGGATTTTATGGCAGCACAGCTGGCGGTAAAAGAGCTTACTCCGGGAATGACCTCATATTCTATTCCATCCTTATCCAATAAATCCATCTGCTCTTTTATAGCGCCGTATATTGTAGGGTCACCTGTATGAAGTCTTACTACCTTCTTTCCTGATTTGCTTCCTTCCTTTATAATATCGATTACTTCTTCCAATGTCATGGATGCGCTGTCATATATGCCGCAGCCTTCCTTGCAAAACTGAAGGTGCTCATTGGAAACAAGGGAACCGGCATAAATGACTATATCGGCATTCTGCAAAAGCTTTCTTCCCTTTACGCTTATTAAATCCACATCTCCCGGACCTGCTCCTACAAAACTAATCATTTATTTCTCTCCCCCCGATAATAAGTGAAATATAATCCCTGTCCTTTAATATCTCATCCCGTGTATATAATATCTTTTCATCGCCTTGAGTACAGCGCTTTACATACACGTATTTAAAACTATTTCTCTCCAGGGTATCAAGGATTCCTTCCTTGTTTTTAGTGGTTTTTAATATACAAATTGTATTTACTGTTTTCAATATATCCTCATTTATATCCCCATCACAGAGATAAAAATTTTCTCCTCTTAATGTGATGGGAAGCTTTGCCCTGCTGGCAGCGGCAGTAAAAGAAGATATGCCGGGTATGGATTCTGTTTCCACATGCCTTTTTTCAAGCTCTGCCATGAGATATAAAAAAGTGCTGTAGACCATTGGATCGCCTAAGGTTAAAAACACTCCCCACTCATCATCAGACAATGTTTCTTCAACAACTTTCGATGCTTTAATATAGTTCTCTTTATTATCATCACCCATGGGAAATTCCAATCTGACTAACTTTTTATCCTTTATATAATCCTCGGCTATTCTTCCTGCCAGGCTTTCACCGTTGCTTTCCGGAATGAATACCACATGGCACTCCCGAATGAGCCTGTAGCCCTTCATGGTTATAAGCTCCTTGTCTCCCGGCCCTATTCCAATGCCGTATAATTTTTTCATGGTTTTGTCCCCCTTATTATGAATACAGGATTGTTTGCCTTCAAAAGCCCAAGCCTGTCCATGTTTGAAACCTGCACAAGCCTTGTTTCAATATTTTTATAACCATGACTCTCTAACAGTTCTATGAATTCATTGAGATTTTTTATGGTTATGAAATTGGCGCATACTATTCCGCCATGAGCCAAATGACTGTCTATATATTTTAAAATGGAAGAAAGGTTTCCGCCACTGCCGCCTATGAAGCATTTGTTAAACCTAATATCTTCAGGCAAATCATCCGGTGCCGAGCCTTTTACTGCATTTATTTTTACATTGAACTTATGCGCATTTTTTCCTATAAGCTCTATCCCTTCTTCTTCTCTTTCGATGGTATGAACCCTTGCACCATTTAAAGCGCACTCTATTGATATTGATCCCGTGCCTCCGCCAATGTCTAAAAACGCATCTTCTTCTTCTATTTCAAGAAGGGCTAAAGTCAATACCCGGACTT
Source organism: Oxobacter pfennigii (assembly GCF_001317355.1). NCBI lineage: Bacteria > Bacillati > Bacillota > Clostridia > Eubacteriales > Clostridiaceae > Oxobacter > Oxobacter pfennigii. The sequence goes on along the minus strand of NZ_LKET01000021.1, from coordinate 16,603 downwards.
CAAACTTCGTCATGGGTATGTTCCCGCGTATAAATTCCTCATCCTTGATATGCTTCATTTTCAACCACCACCAGTGACAGAGAGGAAACATGACCTATTTCCTCTCCTGCATTTTTTACTATTATTCTTTCCTCGGGGTAGGATAAATCAAAACCGCAGTATATTTTCCCCGTAAAGCCTATTTCCTTTAACCGTTTTGATATATAATCGGGATTATGGCTGCTGTCCGTCAAAATTACGGATAGCTTTTTATTTAAGGTTTCTTTAAGACTGTCTTCTCTTCCATGGAGGCTTAAAAGATTAGCTCTGTCCCAGCTTTTTTTAAGAAGGGACATCATATACTGAAAGGATGAAATCCCTGGTATCACTTCATCAACAGCAACATTTTTATTTTTTAAATATTCCAGAACCCCGTAAAAGCAAGGATCTCCTGAAGCTAAAATGGTTACATCCTCATTTTTCTCTAAAACCTTCATTATTTCATCTACGGTTTTGACCACAATTGTTTCTTTTTCCATCATCTCAGCTGTCTTTGAAATTCTTCCGAAGGCTATAAGGCAACTTGCTTCCTTTATTTTTTCATAAGCCTGAAATGTAAGAAGCTTTGAATTACCAGGTCCCATTCCAACTACACTTATCATTTAAAGCACCCCATATTTCATAGAATACATATATAGTTTTATGTTAAAATCCTCATTTTTTATATATCTTTTGATTCTTTCAATGCAGCCATTTTTCATATCTTCAATTATATCTACATAGCCATGTTCTTTTACAACCTCCAAAGCCTCTTCAGATGTTAAGCATTTTGACACCTTTAACAAACAATCATTGCTTGCTCCCTTAAGGGCAAGATAGTAAACAAAGGCTTCCATTCTGACATCGCAAATTTTGCTGTGGGTATTAAAAGCTCCTACCGATAATTTGCAAAGCTTTCCTATGTGACCAACAAGTATGATGCTCTCAAAACCCCTGCTATAGCAGTAGGAAACTGTATCACCTATGAAGTTTGATATTTTAACGCGCCTTCCCTGTAAGCCTAAAGTATCCGTCATCTTTTCACCATAATTTCCCGGGAAAAGTATAATTTCCCTGACGCCATCTTCATATATGCTGTCAATTTCTATATAAATGGTCTTTAAAAGGGCTTCCTCCGACATAGGCTCCACGATACCCTTGGTGCCTATTATGGATATGCCGCCTTCTATGCCTATGTTCTCGTTGAAGGTTCTTTTTCCTACTTCGACTCCCTGTGGAGCATATACTAAAACATCATAGCCTGAATTTGATACCTTTTTTATTTCATCATGTATCATCCTTCTGGGAACGGGGTTTATGGCTGCTTCTCCCACATTTCCGAAAAGGCCGGTTTTCTTAATCCGCCCTATTCCTTCTCCGCCATCTATTATAATGTAATTATCCTGTCTTTTAGTTACCTTGACATAAATCTCCATTCCGTCGGTGGAATCCGGGTCGTCGCCGCCGTCCTTTATGATGCAGCAGCTAGCGTAATTATCACCTATATGCGGGTTTTTGACTTCTAAATTAAGCCTTACTCCTGCCGGTGTATCTATTTCAATAAATTTAACTGTTTTTTCTGTTTCAAGCATAGTTACTGCAGCCTTTGCTGCAGCAGCGGCGCAACTTCCCGTGGTGTAGCCGCACCTTAACTTTTTTCCTTCCTTTATTACATAAAGGTCTGTCATCTCTCTACCGCCATATACAATATGGCATTCACAACGGATGCCGCCACGTTGCTTCCGCCTTTGTTGCCGACTGTTGATATGGAGGGCACATTCAATCCTCTTAAATATTCCTTTGATTCCGCCGCCCCCACAAAACCTACAGGTACTCCGATTACAAGGGCAGGCTTAATTTTTCCTTCCTCCATCAATTCGCCAATTCTAAAAAGGGCAGTGGGAGCATTTCCGATAACGTATATATCTATGCCATCCTCACTTGCAATATCAATGGCCGCCGAGGACCTTGTGGTATTCAATTCCTTTGATTTTTTCAGCACCCTTTCATCGTCAATTAAACAATTAATGGTGCAGCCTGCCTTTTCAAGGGCTTTTTTGTTTATTCCCGAATAGGCCATCCTGGTGTCAGTAAATATGCTGCATCCCCTTTTAAAAAGCTCAATTCCCATTTCGATTGCGTTTCCCTTAAAGGCTGCAATGTCCTTGTAATTAAAATCCCCGGTGGTATGTATCATCCTTTTTACCACCAAAAGCTCCTTTTCATTAAAGCTTGTATCTTTTACATGTTCATCTATTATTTCCATGCTTCTTCTTTCAATATCAAGCGGATCTCCTTTATACATAAGCTGCCTCCTTACTTGTTTCTCTCAACATAATCCAACATGTGATTTAAAGCCTTCATATTTCCTAAAAAACTTATGTGAGGGTATCCACCCAGCACATTTTTATATTTATAGCCGCAGGACCATACTTTTTCTCCCATGGCTTTTCTTATTTCATAAACAGTATCGCCTTCAACTTCCGCCGTAGACTTATGGAATTCATGGCCTGTCAGTTTATCTCCCGCATCTCCCAACAGGCAGTCAACTTTCAAGGTGGTATTCATATAGCCAAACCTTTGAAGACTTTTTGTGAGGTAGCTTTTCCCTTTGAAAACCCCCGCCATTTTGCAGTCTTCTATATATTCCAAAAGATACATAAAACCGCCGCATTCTCCGAAGATGCAGCCGCCTTTTTCTGCAAATCCCTTTATGCTTTTTAACATGCTTGTGTTTTTTGATAACTCTTCTTTAAATACCTCGGGATAGCCGCCCCCTAAATATAAAAGGTCACATTCCGGCAGCACATCATCATTCATGGGTGAAAAAAATTCCACTTCACAGCAGTTCTTTAAAAGCTCTATATTTTCACGGTAATAGAATGAAAAGGCCTTATCCTTTGCAACTGCTGCTTTTATATTCCTCCTCCTCGGCCAGTCAATATTTTGCCCCTTTATTTCTTTCATGAGGTTTATTAAGGCTTCCACATCCACATTTTCAAGAATTGTCTGTGCCACATTTTCAATTCTATCCTTTAAATCTTCTATCTCCATGCTTTGAACAAGGCCTAAATGCCTGCTTTTAAGCTGTGCCTCCTTAAGGGGTGGTATATGACCTAAAACCTTTAAATCCGTATGTTCCTCAATTGCTTCCTTTAAAAGGGCATAATAGTTCTTTTCAACCCTGTTTATGATAACAGCCTTGATTTTGGATTGTCCAAATTCCGCCATGCCTTTAATCTTAGGAACGGCCGTAAACATCTCAGCCTGAGGGGTGTAAATTAAAACGGCATTAACGTCTAATTCCCTTGATATGTCATAGCTTGAATTTATATAATTATTGTGCATTCCATCAAAATAGCCCATGGCACCTTCTATAATGCAGTACTCTGCATTGCCCAGTGACAAAGCCTTTTTCATTCCGTCCCTTCCCTGGAGGTGCATGTCAAGGTTTGTCCCATCTTTACCGCAAGCTTCCTTTATAAATGCGGTATCAATATAATCGGGGCCTGTCTTAAAACCGCAGATATCAAGGCCTTTCATTTTAAGGGCGCGAAGAAGCCCCATTGTAAATGTGGTTTTACCGCTTCCGCTCGACGGCGATGTAATCATAATTCCTTTCATATTCATTTCTCCTTAAAGTTTCTAGTACATGGGATTTGTAGCCTTTTATACTGTCTCTGTATTGAAGTGCGAATTCCAGTTTCTTTTTATCATCGTAAATAATGCCCAGCATATCCCCGCTGTGAGCTCCTATTATTCCAAGTCCGCCTGTTATATCCTTCAAGGCATCAACATGGCCTAATACATCGTAGGATACTCTTTTTAAATTTCTATTTATACTCTCGGTAGAAGCTGCTGCAATCAAAGATATATTCTTATTTGTAATGCCTTCCTGAACTTTGGTATAAAGGTCGCTTATATCGTCAAGAGACGGCAGCTTGCTTTTATTGAAAGTTACGGTATCAATGGTCCGCTCTCCTTCAAAGGCAAGGATATAAAATTTTATATATTCACCCACTCCTTTGTAAAAGCTTCCCGACTTATAATCAAACATGGTCATTTCTCTGAAAATAATACTGTCCGTCGGCTCAATCCTTAAAAATTCCTTTAGCACCTCATATATATCAAAATTTCTGTAAAAAAGCTTTAAAAGGCAAATATAGGTAGCGCAAAGGTCGGCAGTGCTGCTGGCAAAACCTTTTCCTAATGGGATATTGGATTCAATCTCGATATCAAAGGTAGAATTTAAATGTCCATATCCCCACCTGTTTAACATATTCTCAAGAAGGGTAGAAGATTTTATGTGCTGAAACCTTTTTTCCGGATTATCGCATTCATAAACCCTGACACGGGTAAACATATTGACAGGGCAGGAGATGAGTATGTCTCTGCCATCGACTTTGCCTTGGATTATTTCACCGGCGCTGCCGGGATATAAAGATATAGCCTCCATTAAACGCACTCCTTAAAGCAGTTTACAATCCTTTTGTTGCTGTCATGGTCTTTTACCGCAATTCTTATATAGCTCTTATCAAGGCCCTCAAAACTTGAAGCCTTCCTTATAAGTATCCCATTTTTTAGAAATTTATCAAATAAAATATCTTCATCGTATTTTAAAAGTTTTATGAGTATGAAATTTACCTGGCTGTCAAATACCTTTAAATAGTCTATTCCTGACAACTCAGTCAGTAAAAATTCCCTTTCCTTTTTTATATATTCCCTTGTATTTTCTATATATCTAACATCCTTGAATATGTTCCTTGCGGCCGCATTGGCAAAGGAATTTACGCTCCAGGGACTTTCAATTTCATTGTATCTTTTAACAAAATCACCCTTTGCATAAGCATATCCCAGCCTTATACCCGGCAGGGCAAAAAACTTGGTAGCAGCCCTTATTATACATACATTTTGAGCATTATGAAAAAGCTTTATGCTGTCATAATCAAATGGGCAAAATTCATAAAAGGCCTCATCCAAAAGCAAAAAGGCATTTCTTTCTTTTGTAATGCTTTGTATTTTATAAAGCATGTCCTCTGGAATCCGCTTTGCCGTGGGGTTGTTGGGATTCCCGAGTATGAGTAAGTCCCCTTCCTTTAAGGCCTTATTCAATTCACCCAAATCTATTTTAAAGTCATTATCAAGCCTTAATCTTACGACTTCTCTACCTAAAATCTCCGGGCGCTTTATGTATTCTATAAAGCAGGGGGTAAATACCACCACCCTTTTAAACAACAGGCTTACGTTATTTATAATCTCCAGAGCACCATTTCCCGTCATCACTTCATCACTATGACAGCCTAAATATGCTGATATATTTTCTCTTAGCTCCCGGTATTTTATATCAGGATAGGAAATTAACTCATCATAAGACTTAATTAAAACCTCTTTTAATCCGGCCGGAGGGCCTAAGGGGTTTATATTGCTGCTGAAATCAATTATATCGGCACCGTCTGCCATATATGAAATTGTGTCTCCGCCATGTATCACTTATAACACCCCAATTAGTATATAGTAGATGATCAAAAGCAGGGCTTCAGCCCGGTACATAATTTCTATGGTTCTTTTTATATCATCTTTATTTAATTCTCTTAATTTATCTCCAATGCGGGGCTTTTTCATAACTTCCCCGAAGTATACATTGTCGCCGCCTAATTGAACTCCTAAAAGTCCGGCTGTGGCACCTTCAGGATAAGCGCAGTTAGGACTTTTATGATTTTTTCTGTCCCTGACCATTATCCTTAATCCATCCATTACCTTGAACCTAAAAAAGGAGGAAAGGCACATTAAGACTCCTGTAAGCCTTGCAGGTATGAAGTTAAAAACATCATCGGTTTTAGCAGGAAAAAATCCTATGTGCCTGTATGTCTCATTGAGATACCCCAGCATTGAATCCATGGTGTTGGTCATTTTATATGCAAATGCCAGGGGTGCTCCGCCTATTGCAGCGAAGAGTATGGGGGCAATTACCCCGTCTGAAGCATTTTCTGCCACTGTCTCCACTGTGGCTCTTACAATTTCGTGTTCATCAAGGTTTTTTGTATCCCTTCCCACTATGTAGGAAAGCTTATGCCTTGCATCCTCCACATTGTTTAAAAGAGCCCTGTATATTTTCATAGCCTCCCGGTGAAGACATCCGGCAGCTATGCAGGTATATAAAAAGTAAGTGTTTACAATAAAATAAATTATTTTATAGCCTTTTATGGCATTTAATATAAAATAAGGTATAAAATATGCCATCAATATATTTAAAACAACGATTATAAAGCCGGCAACCTTTAGGGCCTGCGGAGTCTTTGCCACTTTTCTGGCTGCTTTTTCTTCAAAGGCTATTATATTCCCCATAAGCTTTATGGGATGGGGAAAGCTGTATGGATCCCCTATGGCTACATCTATTAAAGCTGCTATACTTAATTCAATCATTTTTTGATTCCTGCCAGACTGCGTATATATTCCATATCCAAATTCTCTTCAACTATTTGAGCCAGCTTTTCCAGTTCTTCTTCCCTTTTTTCCTTAAGGTCAATACTATCCTTTTCGGCTAAGTTCTTTTTCTTTCTTATAGTATTTAAAAGGCTGCTTCTGAATTCATGAGAGTCAAATATGCCGTGGACATAAGTGCCGTAATACCTTCCGTCCCTCATATCGCCGTCCATATAACTCTCGGCCTTTCTTTCCTTAAGGTTTATATGCACAAAGGGATTCATATTGCCGTAAGTCCTGCCGGAATGTATTTCATAGCCGTATACCTTATGTCCCATAGCCTCTCCTTCAACGTTTGAAGTTATTTTACTGCCCTTGAATTCAGTTACAGTGTCAAACATTTTAAGGCCTTCTTCCACTTCTCCCTTTGTTACTTCCCAGCCTTCAACATCTATTATTTCTTTTCCCATCATCTGATATCCGCCGCACACTCCAAAGATTATGCCTTTGTAGTTTAAAAAGGCTTTATCAAACCCGACGCTTTTTAGCCATCTTATATCTTCTATGGTATTTTTGCTTCCGGGGATTATAACCATGTCCGCATCCCCAATTTCATCTGGAGAGGTTATGAAATTTACGGATACATCCTCATCGAATTTAAATGGATCAAAATCCGTAAAATTGGATATTCTGGGTAAGCGTATAACTGCTATTTTTATGCTGCCGCTGGTTGAAGCTTCAAATTCGATGGCTCCGTCTTCCTCGTCAAGCTTGACACGCATGTAGGGTACAATTCCCACCACAGGTATTTTAACCAAATCCTCTATCATATCTATACCCGTTTGAAGAATGGTCTTGTCTCCTCTGAATTTATTAATAATGATCCCTTTTATTCTTTTTCTTTCATTCTCATCTAAGAGCATTACGGTACCGTATATACAGGCAAACACTCCGCCCTTGTCTATATCGGCTACCAAAAGCACCGGAGCATCGGCAATTTCCGCCATCCCCATATTTACGATATCGTTATCCTTAAGGTTAATCTCCGCCGGACTGCCTGCGCCTTCTATAACCACCAAATCGTTATTGCTTTCAATTTCTTCATATATTTCCTTTATCATATCCCTAAGGCGGGGTTTAAATTCAAAATACTCCACCGCATCCATATTCATATAAGGCCTTCCCTTTATTATGACCTGGCTTTTTCTGTCGGTGGTAGGCTTTAATAAAATGGGATTCATCAGCACCGAAGGATCTATCTTTGATGCTGTTGCCTGGAGTACCTGGGCTCGTCCCATTTCAAGGCCTTCCATTGTTACGTATGAATTTAAGGACATATTTTGTGATTTAAAAGGATATACCTTTAATCCTTCATTTGCAAATATTCTGCATAAAGCCGCAGTCATGAGGCTTTTGCCTGCCGAGGACGCTGTCCCCTGTACCATTATTCCAGGCATATTATCATCTCCGTTTTATTAAAATTTTCTATAATTAAAAAACCCGCTCCATCAAAAGGCAGCGGGTACATGTACTACAAAAATCCATATTATTTGTCTGATAGGCAAAAATTGGATTGTCCAATATACTACCACTTCCCTTCCCTCCGAAGGATTAGCATATCTCAGGTAGGTCTCCTGGCTGGCGGGTCGTCCTCCTCCTACCTTCCCGGTTGTCCGGTGGTCTAGGATTTGTCGCCGTATACAGTAGCGGGGGCTACAGCGGATTTTCACCGCTTTCCCTTTTATGCTAAAAAGCACCTAAGATTTTTTTATTTAATTTGCTATTTCTATTATATATTAAGCACTTTTTACCTGCAACACAAATAAATTAGAAAGTTTATACTTTTGCAAATAAATATGACAAAATCATTAAAGAATATGCTGTAACATACTTATTTTTTTCACATAACATGTTACTAGAATAGTATATATTTGCAGAATAGAGGGATGGCCATGAGTACAAGTACAGTTTATATTTCCGATTTTGGTACAAATAAAAACGCTGTTAATAATAAGAATGGCATCTTCGGGACCCCGACAAGCACTGCATTGTTTACAATATTAATCCTTGTAATAATTATTTTGGCTTGCGGTGGCCAGGTTTTCGGCGGATACAGTAATTACCCCGGATACGGCGGTTTTTCTCCCTACGGATACACCTATCCCCCTTGGAGAAGATGCTACAGATACAACCCTTACGATATGTACGACGATTAATCACACCGTCTATAAAATTGTAAATAAACACTAAAAGGGATTGTCCTTTTAACAGTCCCTCTTTTTACTTTAAACTTTTAAGATATTTTCTTAAATCCGCATCTGCCTTCAGATATGGATTTTATTTTTTTGAGCATTTCCAATAAATCAAAGGGTTTCTCCAATATATCCTGATAAGTCCCCTCCGGCGGAAAATCAACGCTGTTATAAACCGTTCCCGTAACCAACACGACAGGTATATCCCGAAGCATAGCATCTGAGCGCATTCTCTCTACCGTCTCCCGGCCGTTGATTCCCGGCATATTAAGGTCTAAGAGCACAATGTCGGGCTTTTTGCATTCCCTTAGTTTTCTCAGGCCTGAAAGGCCGTCATATGCTGCGGTAACCTCATACCCTTCATCTGAAAGCATTTCACTTATTACCATTACTATCGCTGGTTCATCTTCAATTATCATTACATGAGCCATATCGTCCACCTTCTTAATACATTGTTTTATCATACGGTCTTTTTCCTTTTAAAAACAGTAAGTCCGTCATATAGCATCAATTATTACTAATATTTACCATGTATTATTCTTCACATATATTCCAATTCCTTCTAAATTAATGAAACATATGGAATTTTTACAATAAATATAGAAAAAGTTATGTTATAATGGGTGGAACTAGAGTTTATTTAAATAAATCTTCCTGCTTTTCCCACAACATTCTACGCTGAAAATTATAACTCCGCCATCATTTTTGTAATTTATTAAATCCGATATATCAAAGGCCTTTGATTTAGTTTTTCCACTAAAGTTTTTTACCTCATGTGCTTTAACTTGTATAGGAATACGACCTAATAGACTTTCTTTTTTATTTGTTTCATTTATATATACAAAGATAAAACCATCCCATGAATCAGCCCTATCATTAAAATCTAAGTGCGGAGTTAAACATTCAGAATTAAATAGTACTTCATTAATAATTGTTATTCCTTTACCTTCAATAGATTCTACTTATTCGGGTGATAAATAATAATGAAAAGCTAAATGAAACAATGTTTCGTTTTGGTCAGCAACAGAGAAAATGAATTAAAAAGTTACCTTGTGCTAATTGGTAAGTGCAAAACCCCATTATACGATTTGATGTTTATCCGAAATGCAGACAACCATAATATGGCGGTCAAGTCGAATAGGTTTACTTATATAGCCGACAAACCTTGTTGGCACCAATAAAGAGACCTGACCGAAAGATTATGGCTGTTAGATTCATCTAACCGAGATAATATCTCGGTCAGATGCTTACTCTACCCTGCTGCCTTAAGGATACGAATTATGTTTGTAACCTTGAGGTCGTAAAACCTGACCGTTACATTATAACGGTTAGATAAAGGTAACACTTATAAAACCATCTGTTAGAATACCATTGAATCAACAAACAGTCCCTCGAAGTCTGGCCTTCCCGATAATTCAACGTATTTAGTGGAGTTTGATATTTTTTCTAATTCACCGATCGCTGATTCGGAAAGAAGGCACATCTTCGAGCCGGTACCTGCGGAATTGCCGATGGATTTAACCTTGCCTGCAAGCTCCTTCGGTAAAAGTCCGATGTTTAATGCGCTTTCTATATTCATGAAATTGCCGAAGCCTCCGGCAACATAAATGGTTTCTACATCTTTAAATTCGATGCCTGCTTCTTTAACGAGAATCTTCATTCCCGCACTTACGGCAGCCTTGGCAAGCTGTACCTCTCTTACATCTTTCTGGGTAAATACAACATCACCTTCTATGGTAAATTGCTTTCCGCTGTCGGTTGTGGTTATCCTGTTCTTTAATGAATCCGGAAGGTCCAATTCTTCCGGCTTATACATTCTGCCCGTCTTATTTATTATCTCATACTTCACAAATTCAGATACGGCATCAAGAACTCCCGAACCGCAAATACCTATGGGCTTCGCATCCCCTATTGTTGAATATATTTTGTCCTGGGACAGGTCTATCTTTGATACTGCTCCTTTGACACCGCCTATTCCCCATTTAATTGTAGCTCCTTCAAATGCCGGGCCTGCTGCCGTTGCACAGGATACAATGCCGTCTTTGTTTCCTACAGCCATTTCTCCGTTTGTGCCAAGGTCTAAAAGTAGTGAATATTTTTCTGACTTGTGCATGCCGCAGGCAAGTATTCCGGCAGTTATGTCGCTTCCCACATAGCTTGCTACTCCTGGAAGGACTGAAACGTAACCGTCGATAGGCATGTTCATTTCCCTTCCCGGCACCTCAACGAGGTCAGTTACAACCGGAATATATGGGGAAACGGCAATACTTTCGCAGGGCACTCCTAAGAATAAGTGAGTCATGGTTGTATTTCCAACGACAGTGACATTATATACATGCTTAGTTTCCATATTATTTCTTTCACAAAGCTTTATAAGCATCCCGCCTAACTGGTTTACAATAGCATCCCTTAATGTTGTAAGTCCGTCTTTTTGCTGTATGGTATAGTTAATCCTAGAAATAACATCGGCACCATAGGGTCTTTGGGCGTTAACACCTGATTCAACGTCTATGACCTTTCCGGAAGTAAGGTCTATCAAATAGGAAGCTACCGTTGTAGTACCAATATCAACTGCTATGCCATAGGATTTATCCGATGCATCTCCTGCTTCAATATTCAAAAGCTCACCTTTGTAAACACTTACAGTTACTTTATAATCGCTCTTTATAAGCACATCATGCATTTCTCTCATCAATTTACTTCTGGCAGATAAGCTAGTAATTCCCAACCCGTCCTGAATTCTTCTTATATCGCTTCTCTGGTCATGGATTGATGGGGGAGTAAGATTCAGATATTTCTTTATTACAAAGGGGCTTACCTGGATATCCATATCTTCACTACCTGTCGTAAGTACATTAATTGCGCTTGCAACTGTAGGAACTTCAATATCCATTGGCTCATCTACTATTACACCGCAGGCAAGCCTCATCCCCCTAGAAATCTCATCTTCACTCAAGTGCTTTATATCGGTATTCGCAGGCTCCTTTGCTCCCTTGTGGAATATGACCTTGCACTTTCCGCAAATGCCTTTACCGCCGCAGGGTGTCTGAACATATATACCTTCTTTGATCATTACCTTAAGAAGGTTATCCCCTTCATTGGCATAAATAACTCTTGGCCCTCCGTCTTTTTTCACTGTAATTTGAAAAGTTCTCATGTATGATACCTCCATAAATTAAAATGAAATATATTTAAAATGCATTTTAATCTGCATATTGTGAGTTAATTATACGATATGCTATAATATTAGCCATTAAATCATTTATTGGCTAGTAGGCACTATTTTGTACCATAGTACCCGAAATTATACTTAGAGAAAGGTGAGTCATATGAACGAAGTTTTAAAAAGACATGAACAATGCCATATGAGAGATCAGTGTGAACAATATGATGTATGCCCTATGGTTTTGGTCCAAAACCTGGTATCGGGCAAATGGAAATTATTGATACTCTGGTATTTAAGTTACAGCACCTTAAGATTCAGCGATATAAAAAACAGATTTAAAAATATAACGCAAAAAATGCTGACTCAGCAGTTAAGGAGCCTAGAAGAAAATAAGCTGATATTCAGAAAGGTTTATCCTGTAGTACCGCCAAAAGTTGAATATGGGCTGACTGATATAGGGAAGAAACTGATTCCTGTATTGAAAATGATGCATGGCTTTGGGGCAGAATATCTGAAATCCGGCATTGTATCAGACCAGCTTGCAGAAGAAGAGGGAAAAGATTAATAATGCAATAGTATATTTAAAGAAACTATGGCACTAAATAGTGCCTTGTTGCTAATAATTATTTTTATTGTTATTATGTCATCATAAAATACATTCTCACAGTTAATAATAACATTGATAAAGATGATGAGGAGATGTTTATGATGAGCAAAGTTCTTTACATCAAAGCAAATGCCAAGCCGGAAGGTGCATCAAGGACTTTCAAAATTTCAGACAGTTTTATCGAAGCATATAAGGAGAGCCATCCTGACGACGAAGTAATAACTCTTGATTTATATAAGGAAAACATCGGATTTTTATCTGAGGATGATATAGCCCATCATAATGTGGAACCGGGAGCCCACAGGGACCATCCGGTTTTAAAGTATGCTTATCAATTCCTTGAGGCTGACAAATATGTATTTTCAGCACCTTTCTGGAATTTGAGCTTCCCTGCCATACTTAAGGCTTACCTTGATTATGTAATGGTAAGCGGCATTACATTCAAGTATACTTCCCAGGGCCCTGTGGGCTTGTGCCATGGGAAAAAGGCTATACATTTTGTTACCAGAGGCGGCGAATATTCAGAGCCACCGCTTTCAAACTTTGAAATGGGAGACAGATATTTGAGGATTATCTTAGGCTTCCTTGGGATACAGGACTTTAAAACCTTTGCGGTTGAAAGAATAGACCGCAGCGCTACAGATACTGCAATCCTTGTTGCAGAAAAAAGCCAAGAAGCCAGTGAATTAGCGATTGACTTTTAATATAAGCTCCCCTATCTTAAATAAAATTGAGATAGGGGAGTTTTGTATTCATCTATTAATTTTATGATTGTCAATCCAAATAATAATATCTTGTATATTAAACATGCCTTTTGCAATATCAAATCCCAGACTAATGAGCTCTTCTTGACTAAAACTAAGCCTTATATCATTGTATTCTAATAAAACAAGCATTGTATACATCCAGTTCTTTTGTTGCCATCTATAAAGGGGTGATTATTTACTATGCTATAACATATGCTTGCACACTTTTCTTCAATTGTGGAGTACAAATCTACTCCATTAAATGTAGCTTTTGAATTTTCAACAGCCGAATTTAGTAGTTCTATGCTCCTAATTCCCTTTAATCCTCCAGTAACACTTATCATTTTCGTATGCCACATCATAATATACTCAATAGTTATATATTTCATTTAGCAAGTTCCCTGAATGCCTCTAAATTACTTTCAAGTATTCTATCGGCTATTGCACTCAACTGTTCTTCATCTGAAATAGCCGCTTTGATAAATTCTTCAAAGTCTAAAAGTATATACTTAGGCTTATTGTTCTTCATTATAACAACAGACTTATCTTTATCTACAATTTTAGCAATTTTAGAGAAATTTTGATTTGCTTCTGATATAGGTATCATATTCTCGGTATTTACTAACACATTAAACACCTCCTATTACTATTATATCACATTTAGGAGTAATTTATCCTAACTTTTAATATAATAACAGTAAATTTATATTAGTGATTCTCTTTTATTACAAATGACTTATTATCTATGGCCCGCATTGTGGCAAGAATTCCGTCAAGATGGTCAAACTCGTGCTGCAGCAATTCCGACATGTCACCTTCCAATTCCAGCTTGCAGTCATTCCAGTTTTCATCCTTATAGTGGATTATGCACCTTTTGTGGCGCATCAGCTTTACAAGAAGGCCGGGAAATGACATGCAATCGTCCAATACCTCCATCATTTCATCATCCGGATACTCCATCCAAGGATTTATAAATAATATAGGAGTATCCAGGTGCCTGTAGATGATGCGCTTTCTTTCACCGATTTGAGGAGCTGCAATTGCCCTTCCTACACCATATTTATTTCTGAAGGCAATTAAAGTATCCCGCAAATCCCCTTTGATTTTCAGGATTTCAGGCATTTCATCCCTTGTGCATTCCTCACTTATCTCATATAATTGCGGGTCACCCAGCAAAAAAATCTTTCTTTCCATGTATTTAGCCCCCTCGCTTGATTATTATTTCTGCTTATCAGTATACATCACAATTTTTACATCCACAATTATATAGTTAATAACAAAAAGTCGTTGAATAAAATGTATATAAACCACAAAAAGTCGTTGTATTTTTTGTGGTTTATGGATATATTGTTTAGCACAAGAACCGGAGGTGTTGATTATGTATCGTACTGCGATTGAAAAGGTGGCACTACTCTAATTGAGAAGTACCACCTTTAATTTCTTTAATCATTATTTAGAAATTAAAGAGTACGAACAGCTCCGTTTTTAAAATTATCAAACCATTTTTCAATTTCTTCATCTGTATCTATCTTCAATGTTTTAAAAATATGATACGCAAATTCTACAGCAGCGGTTTCATTGGCTGTAATAAACCCTTTGTCCACCACTACTTGTGCTGGCACATAAAGATCCTGTCCGGTATAACCTTGCTGATTTTGAAAGAGTTCCAAACTATCGCCGGTATGTTTTACATGATTTAAGAAACCATGCCGGCACAAAAATAAAGTGGCTCCGCATATAGCAGCAATTGAGATGCCTTTGCCTGCGACAACTCTAACAAATTCTGCTATATCATCATTTGCATGGTATTAACCTACCGGGAGTGAATTAATGAAATCATTAGAATATTTAAGTTATAATGAAGATTATATAAATCAGGAACTCGCTGAATACGCCGATGAGATAATGCATACTTTTCGGAAGTCCAGCACACCCCTAACCGGAAAAACAGAGCACTGCTTTCCGGCTAGAGTGCAGTTGCTTATCTAATGGATTCCATCATATTTTTGATTTAACTAACTGATTTGCATCATCAGCTTATTCATGGATGATTCTCCCTTTTGCAGAGGATTTCAGACCGTGGCGCTCACGCATGGAAACCAGTCCATCAATCATAACCTCATACGAATTATGAATAATACGGTCAATAATGGCTTCAGAAACGGTAGCATCACTTTCCGTTCCAATCCGGCTATACCAGTCGCCCGGTTCAAACTGTGTGCAGAAGATGACTGAACCGCGCACAGTTCATGCTTCTATGATTTCAAGAAGCTCTCTTGCCTGGTCACTTGCCAGTGGTGTAAGAAGAAATTCGTCCAGTATCAGCAAGTCAATACGCTGATAAGTCTTAATAACTTTTTCAAAAGTTCCTTCTCCATGTGCTACTGCAAGTTCGTTCAGTAGATCGGGCAGCCGGATATAACGGACCTTGATGAAGTTCCTGCAGGCAGCAATGCCAAGTGCACAGGCAATATAGGTTTTGCCATTGCCGGATGCACCTTTGAGAATGATATGATGATTTGCGCTGATGTATCGGCAGGTTGAGAACTCCAACATTTGTGCTTTATCCAGTTTTCTGTCCACATGGTATTCAATATCTTCCATGCAGGCATTGGGATGGCGGAAGTCTCCAATGTGGATTAACTTCTGCAATTTTGTATTTTTTCGTTTATCCCATTCTTTATCAACCAGCATGCCAAATCGGTCTTCAAAAGAAAAAGGAACAAATGACTGGTCTTTGCATTGTGCTTCAAATGCATCTGCCATGGCAGAAAGTCGCAAATCATGCAGCTTATCAATGGTTACCTGTCGTATCATTAGCGGTCACCTCCCTTAAAGTAAGCTACGCCACGGGTAATGCCATGTGATGTATTCTCGTTAGCAGAAAGTGTGAATATTCCGGTGCGGTGGGTTCATCCTTAATTATCCGTTTATTTGTGTTTTTCTGATAGGAAAAATGATATGATAAATATATCAGATTTGAAAGTGGTGTGTGTTGATGCAAGCCATAAATGCCTTTGAAATTCAATCATTTTTTCCTGAAGATTCTCTCATAATAACAAATATTGAAAATAAGGACCATCAAATTATAATTAAAATGAAATCTAAATCTAGTAGCTGCGAATGTCCTGCATGCCATACGACGTCTAATCATTATCATGGCACATATGTAAGGAAGGTCCAAGATCTTCCCATTCTTGGCAAGAGAGTTCTATTGGAAATTACGTCTCATGAGTATTGCTGTGATAATGAAGAATGCGAAGTGGTTACTATTGCTGAAACGTATCACGGATTCCTTAATTCATATAGCCGTAAGACAGAGCGACTAGAAGATTTCATTTGCATACTAGCATTGGAGACGAGTTGCGAAGGTGCTTCACGCATCTGCAAG